>CAZACG010000037.1:0-9021 GCA_964483645.1 uncultured Oscillospiraceae bacterium
CTCTTGTTCATCCGCTACTGCTACACGTATACGCTATTGCTTTGATGGTGCTGGGCGTATGTTTGACCGGGTTTTGCTTCCGGCAGCTCTGCAAAAGCCCCTCCGTGGCGTATGCGCAGTCTGAACCGCAGAATATGTATACGCCTCCTGTGCAGGAAACGCCCATGCAGCCGCAGCCTGAACCTCGCTACACCGCGCCCGAATCGCCGCCGCAGCCGAAAACGGCTCCGAAGGCAGACGATTTGGAGGTGCAGAAACAGATTCAGGCCTATAAGGATTTGCTGGACTGCGGCATCCTGACGCAGAAAGAATGTGAAGAGAAAATCCGCGAACTGACGCAGACATAACGGAGGATAAAACCGATGAACGAAATTCTGAAGATGCTCAACGAGCTCAAGGCGGATGAGCTGGACGGCTTGATTGTGCGCGCCAATATTTTGCTGGAGAAAAAGCGCAAGGAAGAGGCGGAACAGGCGCAGCTTGAGAAAGAACGTCTGCGTCAGGAAAAAATCGAGCAGGAAAAGCGACGCCAGCAGGAAATTGCGGAGCTTCAGAGCCGACAGCCGGAGATTCCGGAACCGGTTGAAGGAAATGGCTTCGGCATGCACGAACGGGCAGTTCCCGTTCAGACTAAGCCAACCTCTCAGCCGCAGACCGCGCCTGCGCCGACATATTGTCCGTATTGCGGACGGTCGAACATGGCAGACAGCATGTTTTGCGCAAACTGTGGTCAGCGGATGACCGCTCCGAAGGCTGCGCCCCGGATGCAGACCCCGCCGACTGCTCAGCCGCAGTCAGGCGCAGCCCAAGTGCGCTGCGCCGATGAAGGAATGAAGAAGTGGGAATTGCGTCCGGGCGAACAGACAATGCGCAATAGACATGAAATCATACTGCTGCAGCCCGACGGCGGAAAATTTGCCTATCACATGGAAATAACGAACCAGCGCATCCTTTTCTACCGGGAAAGCACCGCTTCGAAGAATGCGGGCATGGTGGCCAGAATGGGCGGCGGCCTTGTCGGCTCGCTTATCGCCGAGGGCGTGAAAGCCGCAACCGGTTCCGGCCCCAAGCCTTGGCTGGAAATTCCGCTGGCTGCGGTTTCCGGCTGCGGACTACAAAATAAAAAGGAATTTTTCATTGTGGCAGATCAGAACTATGTGCTCAAGAACAAAAACTATGAGATTCTCCTGCCGGATCTGGTGGCCGATGCGAAAAGATAAGGAGACTGAACATGTTGAAGAAGATGTGGATTGTCCTGCTGGCGCTCAGCCTGACGCTGTGCGCGGCTGCCTGCGCGGAAGGAGTCGAATTCACCCTCGCGGGCGAGGGTACGCCGGAAAGCCCGTACCTGATTGCTACGGCAGATGAGCTTGCGCAGCTTGCAGCGGTGATGAACGATGAAGACGTGTACATTGATTACAATGATTGCAATTATCTTCTGACAGCGGACATCGTCCTCAACGATGTTTCCGGCTTTGCCGACTGGGCGACCAATCCTCCGGCGAATGTCTGGACGCCCATCGGATATTACCATAGCTTCCACGGCGTATTTGACGGAAATGGATACACGATCAGCGGTCTTTACATTGATCAACCCATCACTCAAATCGAATATGACGGATATAGCCGACTGATAGATACATTTGGCCTGTTTGGAAATGTCGCGGGCGAAGTCAAAAATCTGACCATAAAGAACGCCTATGTCTATCCGAAGGACGTCGAGCTGGACAAGGGCGAATCGCTCGAGGTTGGCATTCTCGCAGGTTCTTCCTCCGGCGTGATCCGTAACGTAACTGCCATACGGAGGGCGTAGTCATTGGCGAGGGCGGTTTTTGCGGCGGTATCGCAGGCTACAGCGCCGAAGTCGTGGACTGCAGCTTCAAGGGAGAGCTTAACGAAAAAGCCGAAGATGCCATGCATTTCATCGGCGGCATTGCGGGTTCCGGCAGCAATATCTCCGGATGCAGCGTTTTTGCTCAGATCGTCTGCGAAGAGGATGAAGCTAAATCGGTCTCCCATGCAACTATCGGCGGTATTGTCGGCATCTGCTCAGCCTTCGGCACAGAAGACGTGATCGAAAACTGCGCATTTGACGGCGAGATCGTGAGCGGAAACTATGCGGGCGGCATCGTAGGGAATGCGAGTGCAAGAAGCTCCATGAATATTGGCGGCAAGACCATTATCCGCTGCTGCACCAACAGCGGCAGTGTCACCGCAGCGGAGGACGCGGGCGGCATCGTGGGTCTCGTATTGGATCCGGGTGATCTGAGCGAGGTTCAGGTGGATGCGTGCATCAATCGCGGAGAAGTCAAGTCTCTGGATACCGAAACCTGCGCCGTGGGCGGCATTGTGGGCCATATCGATACCCGCCAAGCCGGCCCGGTGGTTGTTGCAAACTGCATCAATGAAGCGGAGCTTCGCGCCCACATGCCAGGTGGCATCGTGGGACGGATCATGCAAAGCAGCGGCAGTGTCCGCATCGAAAAATGCATAAACAGGGGCGCGATCTATGGTGAAGGCTCCTATGCTGCCGGTATCCTGTGCCACATTCAGCAGTGGGGCGGCAACTGGAGCATCACAATTGATCAGTGCATCAACGAAGGCGACATCAACACTTCTCACAACGCCGGCGGCATTGTCTGCTTCGCATTCAGCACCTATGATGAGAATTGCGCCATGACCATTTCTGACTGTGCGAACCGCGGCAATCTCCGCTCGGCGGGCACCAACAACTACATGGGCGGCATTCTCGGCGTGGACGCGCTGGCGCGTGTTCCAGTGAACATCACCGGCTGCACGAATGAGGGCGATCTGGAATACACCAGCGATGTGCTGGTTGACGCTGAAACCCTGTCCGGAGCGCTGGTTACTCTGTCGCGCACCTCCGGCGGCATCGTGGGTTATGTAGGCACCGCGCCCTATTTCACGATCAACAGCGGCGAGCGCTCGCTGAACAATATTGACGTGGAGGATGCATACCTCAACATCTCGGAGTGCACCTCCACGGGCAGCTTCATTCACAAGGAGGCAGCCCTTGCGGCGGATGTGGATGGAGAACTGCTGGAAAAGTGGAAGCTGTCCGGCGTTGACAACGTGTTGAACCACTTTATTGCGCTGGAGGGCGGCGTCGTCGGCGCCATTACGGATCAGGAAGCGTACAGTGTGAGCATTACGGATTGCCGTTTTGAAAATATCGAACAGGCGTATGACGACTGGAATCTTCCGCATTAATCCTGTTCTCGGATCAAGACGATCCATCAGTGCGAAGCGTACCCTGACGGGGGATTTTCTAAGGACTCTATTGAATTTGAGCGTCGTATAAAAATGAAAAGGTGATTCTTCCCTGAACAGAGAATCCCTCTGAAAGGCAGCGTTAACTGCTTTCAGAGGGATGTTTTCGTATAGAATTGTTTTGGAAGGGGGGAGCACGCGCAGCGTGCATTTTTGTATGATAGAGCAAGACAGGAAAAGCTTTTGCGCGGCGTGTGTGATATGCTATAGGTGCAGCTGCAAAAGGATGGAAAGAGAGGGGTTGGGATGAATCTGACGATACTTCAAAAATCCATTGACTATATTGAAGAAAACCTAAAGGCCGATATCACCGCGAAGGAATTAAGCGAAATGGCGGGGTTTTCCCTGTTTCATTACTATCGGCTGTTTCAAAGTGCGGTCGGAATGCCTGTTATGCAATATATCACAAGGAGAAAGATGCTTCATGCATTGTATGATATGCATTGCGGACAAAAAATGGTGGTCGTTGCGTCGGAGTATGGATTTGAAACGCAGGCAGGGTTTTATAAAGCCTTTGTTCGTGAATTTGGATATACGCCGACAGAATTTCTTCATATGAGCAGGAAAAGGAAGCCGCACAGAATCAATCTATTCAAGGAGGAACGGATCGTGGTATCGCACAAAATCATCAAAGAAGTCCTGCGGCATTGGGGATTGGAAAAGAAAAAAGTGGCGGATATTGTCTATGCTGAAACGGGCAATGTAAGCGAATCGGCATGCTATGTCGGAGAGCAGTATATGATCAAATTCTCTTCGAATCCGGAAAACGCAGAAAAACACATCTCATTGTCACAGGCGTTGGAGAATATCGGATTATTAACGGCTACGCCCATCAAAACAAAGGATGGAAAGTACAGCGTTGAAAGAGAAGGGCTGTATTTCTACGTTACAAAGCGTTTGGAGGGAGCGCCCATAAAGGCGAGCACAATGTATCTTGAGGAGTATATGACCAAAGCTCGATGGATTGGGGAAATCATTGGTCAGTTAAGCCGCGCTCTTGCCCAAGCAGAGGTTGCGACAAATCAGGCCAATATCTACAAAAGCGTCAAAGACTGGGCGATTCCGCTCTTGGCAGAGAGGATGAATCTGTCCAGGGAATTCATGGAAAGGTATGATCGGGTGTTTGGCGCAATCTATGAATCCCTGCCCCAACAGGTGATTCACAGGGATCTAAACCCCGGCAACATTGTACTCAGCGATCATGACTGGGGGATTCTCGATTTTGAGCTCAGCGAAAGAAATATCAGGATTTTCGATCCCTGCTATGCAGCTACGGCCATCCTGTCGGAAAGCTTTGAGGACGGGAACACGGATAAATTGAAACAATGGATGGAGATATATCGGAACATTATATTGGGCTATCATGAAGTCGTCAAGCTTTCGGAGAACGAGTGGAAGGCCGTTCCATACGTCGTCATCAGCAACCAATTGATTTCAACGGCATGGTTCGCCCAACGGGATCAATATGAAGAGCTTTATGAAATCAACAAGAAAATGACCGAGTGGATGCTGCAAAACTTCGAGAAGCTTATTCTGGAATAATGGAAAGGAGGCCAGAGCGGCAGAGGAACAAACGGATGAGGTATGATCAACAACGGGGCGCATAAGCCGAGCATGTCGGCTTTATGCCGCGTCGCCTCGCGGTGCAATGCTTTTGCATACAAAAAGAAGCTGTCAAGATAAGAACCCATCTATTCTGAGAGAAAACGAAGGTTTCTGCATCCGAAGGCAATGGGGCAACGAAAAGCCCAATGCCTTCGGAGCAAGCCATACGCAGAATCATCTTCTCAGAATGTTCGGTTTTATCCTGACAGCTTCTCTGTTTTTCTGCTGCCTTTACAGACCGACCTGACCGGCGACAGCCGCGGCGGCGTTCGCCATCAGCGGATTTTCAACGGTCTCGATTTCGCCGCTGTCGCAAAGCGCGGCGGTTTTCGGATCAAACGGAAGCTGCGCAAGCACGGGCAGGCCGAGCTCGGCGGCTTCCTGCGCGATGCGGGATTTGCCAAAGACCTCGATCTTCTTGCCGCAGTCCGGGCAAAGGGCATAGGACATGTTTTCCACGAGACCCAGAACGGGAATATTCATCATGGAGGCCATATTGACAGCCTTGCGCACGATCATGCCGACCAGATCCTGCGGGGTGGAGACGACGACGACGCCGGAGAGCGGAATGCTCTGGAAGACGGTCAGCGGAACGTCGCCGGTTCCCGGAGGCATATCAATCACCATCACGTCAAGCTCGCCCCATGCGACGTCTTCCCAGAACTGCTTGACTGCGCCGGCGATCACCGGACCGCGCCAAATGACGGGAGAATCGTCGTTTTCAAGGAGCAGGTTGATGCTCATGACCTTGATTCCCTTTTCGGTTTCGGCGGGATAGATCTTCTCGCCGTCGCCCATGGCTTTGTCATGAATGCCGAACATCTTGGGAATGGACGGGCCGGTAATATCGGCGTCCATGACGCCGACGCGATAGCCCATGCGCGAGAGCATGACGGCCAGCTCGCCGGAGACGAGGGATTTGCCTACACCGCCCTTGCCGCTGACAACGCCGATGACCTTGCGAACCTTCGGCGGCTCTTTCTCAGGTTCGGTCTGATGAGCGTTTTTATTGTGGCTGCATCCGGCGCAGGCAGGCTTGGTGCCGCACTCGCTGGGCGCGCAACCTTGCTGAAGTTCTTCAGACACGGAAAATACTCCTTTCGTCTTGACAGGAATTCTGATATAATACAGTCACCAATTTCTGTCGTAAAATACTCTATCTATGATACCACGATTTGAAAAAAAAGCAAGTTCATTGCCGGAATTTGAAAAACAACGCTCAAGGAGGAGAACGGTCTTGCTTCGAAAAGCAATATTTCTGATAACTGTGCTTGCGCTTTTTGCATCCTGCGCGCAGGCGGAAATGTATGACGCGGATTTGGCGGAACGCTGGATCACGCAGTTCGCTCAGGCATTGGATACGCTGAGCGCGCGCAATGATCCTAACGAGACGGCGGATCCGTCGCGCGCAGGTCAGACGTTGTTTGAATATGAATTCGGTACCGTGCTCTTTTGTAAGCAAGGAGAATGGACAGCGAACGACATCCTTGAAATCGACGTGACCACGCCGCAGGTGACGGATTGCCGGGGCGTTCGCGTCGGAATGGGCCTTGCGGATGCGCTGGGCGGAGCGGTGATGGCGCGTGCAGACGCGCCGCTCTATGTGCTCTGTACGCAGGAGGCGGGTATCGGCTGGAGTTGGGTCTATGGCGGCGAAGAAGGCGTATATGGCGTTGAGCATATCAGCTATGGTGAAAGCGGCGCGGGAATGAAGGAGTATATGCTCACTTATGTGATTGATGCGGATCGGACGATTTCCGAAATCCGTATGCGGATCAGCGATGCGACTGCGGCGCAGGTGGAAGCAGGCTTTGCTACGGTGCAGGAGATTGCGCAGCGGCAGAATACCGAGATCATTCTTGACAAAAACGATGCGCTTCCCCTTGTACAGGCAGACATGCAGGTTATGGGCGCGCAGGCGATTGGTGTTCAGGTCTATGAGCTTATCGCAGCGATTGGCGAGCCTTCGCAGATTCAGACGCTGCCGGAGAGTAGGGGACGAATTCTGCTCTATGAGGGGATGGTCGCCGAATTGGTTTTTGATGAATACACGGGCGTAGAGAATGTGTGCGGCGTGACGGTCAGCAGCGCAGCGGTGACAGGGCCGCGAGGGCTTCACGTCGGCATGACGATGAAAGCGGCAGCATCGCTTTTTGCCTGTCGGTCGAGCATGACATATGCCGGAGGCATGCTGTATTTGTTGGGAGAAGCCCATGGCGAGCCGCCGTATGGCGAGATGATTTCGGACGGCGCAGACGAACAGACGCTTCGATATGTAGCCGACATGGAGAACGGCGGCATCGGCATTCTTGAAATTGGGATAGAGAACGACGCGGTGACATACTGGCGTCTGTTTGAAGGAGAGCTTGAAGATGGACAGGATAGCAACGGATGATCTGGCGGAGCGTTATACGCTGCGCAACGCTCGCCATTTGGCGGCGGATTATATCAAACGTACCGTGCGTATGGGCGATGTCGTCGTCGATGCAACGATGGGCAATGGCGCGGACACCCTCTTTTTAGCGGGTTTGGTCGGGGAAACCGGTCATGTCTATGGCTTTGACGTACAGCAGGAGGCAATTAACAGGACGCGCGAAAAGCTTGAAGCAGCCGACATGCTCTCTCGCGCGACGTTGCTGCTTGCGGGACACGAGACGATGGCGGAGCATGTGCATGAATTGCCTATGGCGGTCATGTTCAATCTGGGATGGCTTCCGGGCGCGGGGCATAGGATTACGACGCGAACGGAGACGACGCTCAAGGCGGTCGCCGCGGCGACTGAAATCATTGCGCCGGGCGGCATGGTGAGCGTGTGCATTTATCCGGGGCATGAAGAAGGGCAGCGTGAGCTGACGGCGCTGCTTGAGTATGCGGCCGGGCTCAGCGTTCGGAAATTCAATGTGCTGCATCATCATTTTCTGTGTGCGCCGCCGCATACGCCACGGCTTATCCTGATTCAGAAGAACAAAGGATAGAGAATTTGTTAAGATTGTCTTAATTTTCACTTTTGAGAAAAAAGAAGAAGGAAATATGGTGAATCGTGTTGAATTGAGAAAACGGGATAAATTGTTATCTTAGATGCGTATTCCTCAGAATGTGCATCAGGGACTCATATGATTACGGAGGCGATAGTGAACATGAGCACCCTTCAGGATCTTAACCAGGTGCTCTCGCGCAAGCAGGACATTCTTGCGAATGCTGCCGGCGACGAGAAACAGAGAAAGAGCGGCAAGAAGACGGCGCGCGAGCGCGTTGCATTGCTGCTGGACGAAGGAAGCTTCGTTGAGCAGGGCGTGCTGAACTGCGAAGCCGGCGTCGTCACGGGTTCCGGCACGGTCGATGGCCGCGCTGTGTACGTGATCGCTCAGGATTTTGCGGTGATGAGCGGCGCTGTGGGCGCGAAGCAGGCGAAGAAAATCGTCAAGGTTTTGGAGCTTGCCCGCAAGACCGGCACCCCGGTCGTGACGATGTGCGACAGCAACGGCGCGCGCGTGGGCGAGGGTGCTGCGGCGCTGGAGGCGTATACCGACATCTTTGCGCACATGGCCCGCTTGAGCGGCGTTGTTCCGATGATCACCATGGTGCTCGGTCCGTGCGTCGGCACTGCGGCGATGATGGCGGAGCTTTCCGATTTGGTGATTGTGGCCAAGCCGGCGGGTGCGTTGCTGGCTGCAGGTCCGCAGGTGCTTGCCTCTACTATGGGCAAGAATCTGACTGCCGAGGAGCTGGGCGGCGGCAAGACTGCCGTTGAAAACGGCGCGGCGCACTTCGCGTGCGAGACGGAGGAAGAGTCCGTCGAACTGACGAAGGATCTGCTCGCTGTTCTTCCGGCCAACAATCTTGAAGATGCCCCCTTCTCTGACGAGGAGGATATGAACCGCGTGGTCGAAGGCCTGAAGGCCGGAGCGGACGGCGCGGAGGTTATCGAGAAGATTGCGGATACCGGCACCGTGATTGTGGCCGGCGAGGGCTATACGCAGGCTGTGACTGCGTTTGCCAAGATGGCCGGACGCACGGTTGCCTTTGTGTACACGGGCAAGGGCGATATCTGCCACAAGCGCATGGAAAAAATCGCCCGTTTTGTCCGCTTTGCGGATTGCTATAATATTCCGGTTATCTCTCTGG
>CAZACG010000038.1:0-8903 GCA_964483645.1 uncultured Oscillospiraceae bacterium
CGAAAGGCTGCGACCGCCGCGCCGGATGCGAAGAGCTGGGTGACCTCTACACAGGATTACAATGCAGGCTATCCCGTGCTGCGCGTGGGCTCTACGGGCAGCGACGTCAGCGACTTACAGGCAAGGCTCACGGAGCTGGGCTATTATAGCGGAACCATTGACGGCATGTACGCAGTCGGTACACAGCAGGCTGTCGCTGAGTTCCAGAGCCGAAGCGGCCTGACGGCGGATGGCGTGGCGGGCAGGCGGACGCAGGATCTGCTATATTCGCTCGCTGCGCAGCCTAAAATGGTCAGCGCGAATACGCAGACGGAGGGCTATCTGCTCCTCAAGCAGGGCTCATCGGGGCTTGAGGTACGCAAGCTCCAGGGCAGACTCGCGGAGCTGGGCTATTATGCGGGCGGCGTGGACGGCATTTACGGCGAGACGACGACGAATGCGGTAAAGGCTTTCCAGCGCAACAACAGCCTTTCCGGCGATGGACAAGCAGGCGAGCAGACACAGACCAAGCTGTATTCCGCAACGGCGCGCTACGCGAGCAATCCCGTGGCTACGGCAGACCCGAATCAGACGCGCACGCTGACGCTGGGAATGACCGGCAACGACGTTTACGCCATGCAGGAGCGCCTGATCGAGCTGCGCTATCTGACCGGCGTGGCGGATGGTGTGTTCGGTGAGGAGACGAGGCAGGCGCTTATCGCTTTCCAAAAAAACAACAATCTGACCGCAGATGGAAGCGCGGGCGCGTCTACGCTCAAAAAGATCAACGGAAGCGCTAAGGCGGCGACGCGCGTGACCCCTTCGCCCGTTCCATCAGGAACGGTGACGCTACGCGAAGGCGACACGGGTGAAAACGTCTATGTCCTTCAGGCGCAGCTCTTCCAGCTGGGCTATTATACGGGCCGCATTGACGGGCGCTTCAGCGAGGAAACGACGCAAGCCGTGCGCGCCTTCCAGATGATGAACGGCCTGACTGCCGACGGCATTGCAGGCAAGGGTACGCAGTCCAAGCTCTCAAGCGGCGGCGCAATCCCTGCGGTTCCCGTCTTCGAAGAGACAGAGCCGGACGACGCGCAGAGCCTCTCTACGCTCAGACGGGGCAGCGAGAGCGGCGAGGTGCTGGTGCTCCAGCAATATCTGATGGATCTGGGCTACCTGTCCTCGTCGCCGGACGGAAAATTTGGCTCCAGCACAGAGCGCGCTGTGAAGCTCTTTCAGGAAGCTAACGGCCTGACGGCGGACGGCGTGGCAGGCCCCGGCACGCTTTCCATCCTCTACGGCGGGGATGCAGTGACCTATGGCGAATACTTTGGCGGCGCGTCCCCGGAAGAGTCTTCCGGAAATACCTTCTCCGGGGCGGGATATGTCGAGCCGACGAGCGCGCCCAACACGAATATCGTCATTCAATGGGAGAGCGAGGGCGCGGATGTGCGCCGGTATCAGGATCGGCTGTGCGAGCTGGGCTATCTGGACAAGAAAAACATCACCGGTCAATTCAATCAGCCGACCGTCGAGGCTACCAAGGCGTTTCAAACGATGAACGGCCTGAAGGTGGATGGCGCAGCGGGACCGCAATCCCTGAAACTGATTTACTCAAACGACGCGCTCAACGCTGACGGCGTGCGAGTAGGAGAACCGATTTCTGACGCCTCGGGTGCGACCGATACGGTCGTATCCGAGGTGCTTTCGGCTGGAATGAGCGGCGAGCAGGTGCGCCAGCTCCAGCGAAGGCTGTCGGAGCTGGGATATCTGTCCGCATCGTTTGTCAGCGGTACGTATGACACGCAGACCCAGCAGGCTGTGCGTCAGTTCCAGACGGCCAACGGCTTATCTGCCGACGGCGCGGCGGGCAGCGCAACGCAGTCTAAGCTCTATGCCACGTCCGCTGTGACCGCGCAGGTGGCGCGCGTGCGCGGGGACAACACGCAGCGGCAAAGCGAGGAATACCGCTTGAACGGCGCGTATCAGGCGAGTCTTGGCGGCGGCGGTATCGTCGTCAGCGACCGGAATACGCTGTATGGCGCGGATGCATCAAGGGGAGGCATGCTGACGGCATGGCCCTATAATGGCGCAGCGTCCGTCGTGCTGTCCGAGGATGTGCCGCACTTTCTGCATTTAACCAACGGCAGACTGTATTATGTTGCCGGCGACGCCGGGGAGGACTGTGTCATTCGCATGAATGCGGATGGCACGAATCGTCAGGTGCTGCTGCGCGCGGGCATCATTCTGCGCTTTGCGCTGCACGATGGGGAGATGTACATCCTCGACGCGAACAGCGCGCTCAAAGAAAGAACGCTCTCCGGCGAGGAGAGCGAGCTGATGAGCGGCGTGGCAGATTTCTGTCTGGACGCGCAGAGCGGCGAGCTGATCTGCGTGACGCAGGAAGGCGTGGTGTCCTTCGGCATCAAGACGGGCAAGACCGAGCTGCTCTATGCCGGTGCGGCGGATCAGGCAGCGCTGTGCGGACAGGCGCTGCTCGTGCGCGCGGGCGGGAATATTGTGCGCGTGACCAATGGTCAGAGCGCGGTGATTCGGCGTGACGGCGCGTCCTATCTGGGCGTGTACGGCGAGAAGGTCATCCAATTGACCTCAAAGGGCGTGATGACCTGCGACGTGAACGGCGAGAACGCGACCACGATTCTCGCGGGCGAGTATGAGACGGCCTCCGTCGCAAACAGCGTGCTCTATGTTGGCACGAAGGATGGGTATACGAATCGGGTGGAGCTGTAAAGGCTCACAGCTTAAACGCCGCATCCAGCTCCTTCAAATAGGCGGCGCACGTTTCGTCCTTAAGCAGCAGCGCATAGGCCTCCTTGACGGCCTCCACAAATGCTGTGTCAAGCCCCATGAGGCCGTAATCGGTGAGCGGACATACGCAGGCGGCGCGGCGATCCATGCGAACCTTCGGCTCGCCGTTCTTTGTAAAGGTTAAAAACAGCGGGAACAGGCAGCAGGCAAGCGGCCTGTTTTTGCGTTCGCAGGCGCCCCTGCACACCAGCAGCAGCACCTGCTTTCCGCCAAGGGAGAAATCCGCCGAGACGATTTCGGCGAAGGTGCAGTCGGTATAGAGCGCTTCTTCGTCGGGAAAGAGGAGCATACCGGTGGCGTCGTCGCCTTGACAGCATGCGCCGCTGCACAGGCGGCCGCAGTCGCTCTTGAGCGGCGTGAGGGTTTGGAGCAGCGCGCGAGCGGCGAGCACTGTGTGCAATGCAGTCATGGGAATTCCTCCTGATGAAAAGCTTACGGACCTTTTGCCCATGATAACAGAGCGCGTTTGACTTGTCAATGTGCGAAAAAAAAGCTATAATGATACAATCAGGGTACGTATAGATGCCGGAAGACGGAGGGATGGAGATGGCTGCCTATATCCGATGTGCCGCAGAGCGCCATATCAGCAAGGAAAGCATGGGAACGATGATACAGGGTACGCTGCCCGATTGCGCGGTAGAGCTGCTCGAGCGCTATGCACAGAGCGTGCAAATGGTGTATCTGGATCCGCCGTTTAACACCGGAAAGCACTTTGACATGAAAGCGCGCATCGGCGAGAAGGGCTATAAGACGGGCTCGCCGTCCCTCTCCCTGCCTGCCTATGATGACCATTGGGAGAGCAAGACGGCGTATCTGTCCATGCTGCGCGGCGCGCTTGAGTTGGCGCGCGGACTGATGAAGAAGGAAGGTACGATTTTCGTACATGTTGATTCCAGAATGCAGGCGCATGTGCGGCTGCTGATGGACGAGGTGTTCGGAGAAAATAATTTTCTCAACGAGATCATCTGGGCCTATCAGACGGGCGGACGCGCCAGAACGTATTTCCCGCGCAAGCACGACGTCATTCTGTTTTATGCCAAATCAAAATCCTATTATTTTAACCTCAAGGGCGTTCCCGTCGCGCGCGGCGAAACACGTACCAACCATATGAAAAAGAGTGTAGACGAGGATGGACGCGTGTACCGCTCTATTGTTTCCGCGGGAAAGGAATACCGGTATTACGATGATGATCCGGCGTATCCGGGCGACGTCTGGGATGATATCAGTCATTTGCAGCAGAAGGATCCCCAGCGCAGCGGCTATGACACGCAGAAGCCGCTCAAGCTGCTAGAGCGCATCATCAACTGCTCCACGCAGGAAGGGGATCTGGTCTGCGATCTCTTCTGCGGCAGCGGGACTACGGCAGTCGCCGCTGCGCAGCTTGGACGGCGTTTCCTGTGTGTGGATCAGAGCCCGCTGGCGGTGTCGGTAGCGGGCAAGCGCCTTTGGCAGACGCCGGGCGGTAAGCCTACGCAGATCAGCTTTGAGATTGAAGCGCCCTGCGGCGAGGATGATTGCATTGCGCTGGCAGAGGTTTACCCTGCAATCAGTTCGTATACCGTGCGTTTGATCGACTTTGAAAGCCCTGCGGCGAGGGCGCTGGGCATTTCCGGGCTTGACGCTGTGGATCAGTGGGCCGCAGGCTTTGTGCAGGGTAGCGTGTTTTCCAGCTGCGTTTCCAGCGTGCGCAGCGTCGCCACGCCGAAGCTGGAGACCATGATGGAAATGCCTGTGTCTGCGGGCGAGCCTTGCGTAATGATCGTGGATATATTTGGAAACAGGCGCTATTACCTGCCTGACAGGAGATATTGAAGAGATGAACAACGGATATATGCTCTATCTTTTGCGCATTCTGGCCGCGCAGGGCGCGCTGGCGTCCGTCTATACCGAGCCGGACGATCCGGAAGGTTTCTGCGCCGGGTTTGTGGAGGCGGTGGACGCGCAGCATGTGCTCATGTGTGATTTGACCCCGTGGGGACAGATTGACGGTTGGCGCGTGCGGCGCAACAGCGACGTCATTCAGGTGCTGGCGGGAGAGGAATACGAGCAGCGCATGGGTATGCTGATGGCTTACCACAAGCAGCGCCACAGCTTCTTTTTTACCGAGCCGCCGCATGAGAATACGGATCTGCTGCTGAGCGTGCTGCTTGCCTGCAAGGAGAAGGGCGAGATTGTCAGCGTCATCATGGGACCGGAGATGGTGACGGGCCGCGTGCTGGAGGCGAACGGTCTGCGACTGAAGCTGCGCCTGCTTGATTTCTTTGGCAGAGAGGCCGAGGCGGAGACCATCACGCTGCGCGAGATCGAGATCCTTGAAATCGCCACGCAGGAGGAGAAGATGTACGAGGTGCTCGAGGAGCTTGAACGCCAGCGTATGACGCTGCTGCCCCCGGAGGAATCATGAAAATAACCATTTTGACCACGTTTCCCGAAATGTTCGCTCCGCTGCACAGCAGTATTCTGGGGCGGGCGGAAAAGGCCGGGATTCTGGAAATCCGCGAGGTGGATATCCGCGCATATTCCAAAAACAAGCATCATAATACGGATGACGCGCCCTATGGCGGCGGCGCGGGCATGGTGATGCTCGCCCAGCCGATTGTGGACGCTATGCGCGATGTGCAGGGCGAAAGCTTCCGTGGCAGGCGCATCTATCTTTCGCCGCGAGGGGAGACGCTGACGCAGAAAAAGGCGGAAGAGTTGGCTCAAGAGGAGGAGCTCATCCTGCTATGCGGACACTACGAGGGCGTAGACCAGCGAGCGCTTGAGCTTTGTATCGACGAGGAAATTTCCATCGGTGATTATGTGCTGACCGGCGGCGAGCTGGGCGCAATGGTGCTCTCGGATTGCGTGGCGCGGCTTGTTCCCGGCGTGCTCGGCTGCGAGGAGAGCGCGCAGACGGAGAGCTTTTCCTCCGGCCTGCTTGAGTATCCGCAGTATACGCGCCCGCGGGAGTTTGAAGGATTGAGCGTCCCCGAACCGCTTTTGAGCGGCAATCATGCGCATATTCAGGATTGGCAGCTGGAGGAATCGCTCTATATCACCCTGCGCAGACGACCCGAGATGGCGAAGGCCTTCCTTGAAGGAAGGAAGCTGACCCGGCATCAGAGGAAGGTCGTGGACGGCGTGTTTGAACGCATCCGTCGGGAGGATGAAGGCGGGCGGGAGCGGGTTTGATGCCGACAGGGCATCGAATTTGCATTTCTTCAAAATAAACCCGTCTTCGCGCATCGGAAAGCCATGCACGATACAATCCGGAGCAGAAGCAAACGGAAGAAAAGCTGGAGTTGATCGGTTGATGAATCTGACCCTCGGCGTAACTGCCCATGTCGACGCAGGCAAAACCACCCTGTGCGAGCAGATGCTCAAACGGGCCGGTGTAATCCGCCGCTGCGGGCGCGTCGATCACGGCGACACCTTTATGGACGCGCATGCGCTTGAGCGTGCGCGGGGCATTACGATTTTCTGTGAACAGGCCTCCTTTGACCTCAAACGAGAGGACGGGGAGGCTGTTTGTGTTACCCTTATGGATACGCCCGGACACGTCGATTTCTCGGGAGAAATGGAACGAGCGCTTTCGGTGCTTGACGCTGCGCTGCTGGTGGTTTCCTGCGCGGAGGGCGTGCAGAGTCATACGGTGACGCTCATGCGCATGCTCAAAGCGCGCGCCATTCCGACGTTGATTTTCTTAAACAAGACCGACCGTGAGGGCGCAGATGTTTCGCGGACGATGGAACAGCTGCACAGACTTTTGTCGTCCGACTGCGTGCTGATGACGGAGGCTGCGCAGATCGTGCGCGAGGAGCTTGCCGCGCGGGATGAAACGCTGCTTGAGGCGCATTTTGTCGGATCGGCTGTGCGCGAGGATTATCTGGCTGGGGCGCGGCGCGCATTTGCCGCCTGCAATCTGTATCCCGTGCTGACGGGCAGCGCGCTGATGGATCAGGGAGTGGAGCAGCTGATGGAGGCTGTTGCGGCGCTTGGCCAAACCGATTATGCCGAGCGTCTGAACGAGCCGTTTTCAGCGAAGGTCTATCGAGTGGGCCGCTCGGACGGCGTGCGCATGACCTATGTCAAGGCGCTTTCGGGCAGGCTGACCGCGCGCGAGGAGGTCGCTACGCTCAAGGGTGCGCAGAAGGTAACCGCCCTGATGAGTCAGCAGGGCGAGAAGCTGAGCGTGATGCAGGCGCTTGAAGCCGGACAGACGGCGGCGATTGCGGGCGTTGCGGCGAAGCCGGGAGAGATCATCGGCGCGCATTGCCGACTGCTTTCGCCGGAGCTTGTGCCGGTCATGAGCGCGCAGGCTGTCCCCGTGGGCAAGCTTGAGCTTCGTACGCTGCTGGCGCATCTGCGGGAGCTTGAAGAAGAGGATCCGCTGCTCTGCGTGCGCGCACAGGAAGGCATGCTTTCAGTGGGTGTGATGGGCGCGGTGCAGATTGAAGTGCTGGCGAGTGTGCTCAAAACGCGGTTTGGAGACGACGTGCAATTCCTGCCGCCGCGCGTGCTGTATCGGGAAACGGTTGCCGCGCCTGTGGTGGGCGTGGGTCACTATGAGCCGCTGCGGCATTATGCCGAATGCTGGGTGCGTCTGGAGCCCGGCGCACCGGGCAGCGGCGTGACGTTTGAGACGGCATGCGCGCCCAATTCGCTGGAGACGAACTGGCAGCGCCTGATTGGCACGCACGTGCTGGAGCGTGAGCATCCGGGTGTGCTTACCGGAAGCCCTTTGACGGATGTGCGCGTGGTACTGATTGCCGGGCGCGCCCATCTCAAGCACACGGAGGGCGGTGATTTTCGCGAAGCCACCTACCGCGCGATTCGCAATGCGCTCATGCAGGCGCAAAACGTGCTGCTTGAGCCCTACATTCGCTTTGAATTGGCGATGCCGCAGGAGGCGCTTGCACGCGTGACAGGAGAGCTGATCCGTCTGGGCGCGGAGCTGGACGCGCCGGTGTACGAGGACGATGAGGCTATGCTGACGGGCAGCTGCACAGCAGCGTCCTTTTGGGATTATCCGACGCGCTTTGCACAGAGTACGCGCGGGCATGGACGCATCAGCTCGCGGTTTGACCGCTATGCACCCTGCCGCGAACAGCAGCGCGTTGTAGAGGAAACGGCATATCATCCGCTTGCAGACGAGGCGAATCCTGTCGGCAGCGTCTTTTGCAGCCATGGCGCGGGCTTTTATGTCTCGTGGGAGCATGTGCGCGAGTGGGCGCATTGCGAAGTGGAATGCTAAAGCGATAGGATGTCGGCGGCTTTGCCGATCCGAGCCGTTCCTCTTACGGCGTTGCACCGAAGCCGCAGAATGGCAACGTAATACTGCTCTCAAATCCAAACGAGCTTTTCAAGAAACCACCGTCAGGGTACGTTCCGCTTCTTGACTGCCTGTGATGGAATGGCTTTGCCATGGGAAACCGTTGGGCTGCCGCCCAAACCTGGCAAGGGACTTCGTCTCTTGCTCCATATTGGCTTTGCGCTTATGGATCGTTTTGATCTGAGAACGGTATAAAAGGAGATATGCGCATGTTTACCTGCACCCTTGATCCTCAAAGCCGCACGACGCTTTGCGATCAGCTGTATACAGCGCTGCGCGAAGAGATCGTTTCAGGCAAAATGGAGGCTGCGAGCCGCATGCCCAGCAAGCGTCAGCTGGCACAGCATCTTCGCGTGAGCACGGCGACGGTCGAGGCGGCGTATGCGCGTCTGGTCAGCGAGGGCTACTGCGAAAGCCGACCGCGCAGCGGCATGTATGTGGGGAACGAATGGCCTAGGGACAGTGCGGTGGTGCGGGAGAAGGAGCCGCCCGTGCGCTGGGATTTTTCCACCGGCGCGGCGGATGCGGAGCATTTTCCCTATGCGACGTGGGCGCGGCTGATGCGCGAGGTGCTCAGCGAGCAGAATACCGCGCTGCTGCTGTCCGGCGAGGCGCAGGGATCCTCGGCGCTACGCGCGGAGATCGCGCGTATGCTGCGCAGCATGCGCGGCATTGAGGTGAAGCCTGATCAAATTGTGCTGGGCGCAGGCACAGAGGTGCTAGCGACGGCGCTGGTTTCGCTGATTGGTCGAGAAAAGCTCTTTGCCGTGGAGGATCCCGG
>CAZACG010000039.1:0-3190 GCA_964483645.1 uncultured Oscillospiraceae bacterium
CGGCGGCGATTACGATATCGTGCTGGCCAGCGACTACATCCTCAATACCGCGCGAGAGGCGGGGTTGATGCAGAAGTTTGACCCGAGCATCGTGACCAACTACGGCAACCTGAATCCGGGCTTCACCCATCAGTTCTTTGACCCGGAGAACGAATATGTCATTCCGTACATGAGCGGCATTCCGCTGATCGTCTACAATCCCGACGCGGTGAGCATTGAGATCGACGGCTTTGAAGACCTGTGGGATCCGTCCCTGAAGGATAGCCTCGGCCTGATCGACGATGCGCGCGTAACCATCGGCATGGTGCTGCTTTCCATGGGACAGAGCATGAACACCACCGACGAGGCCGTGCTGGCCGAGGCAGCGAAGAAGCTGGACGCGCTCAAGGAAAACATCCATGTGCTGGAGTATGAGAACCTGCACAACTATCTTGTCGCCGGGGATGTCGCCGTGGCATACACTTTCACGCCCTACGTCGGCCTGGCGCTGGACGCGAATCCGGAGCTCAAGGTGGTTTGGCCGAAGGAAGGACTGGGCTTTGGCATCGATGGCATCTTCATTCCTGTGAATGCGCCGCATGCCAAGAACGCGAACCTGCTTCTTGAGTATCTGCTGCGGCCCGAGGTCGCCGCGACGTGCGCCGAGTGGCAGTACTATTGCAGCCCGAACGCCGCCGCGCAGGACGCGCTCTCCGATGCGTATAAGAGCCGCCCGGAATTCATGGGCATCTTTGATCGCATGGACGACGCGGAATATGTGCTCAACCTTCCCAGCGAGGAGGAGCAGAAGTTCCAGGATATCTGGACGACGTTTAAGCTGGGTCTGTAAGAGCGTCAGAGCTGGACGCTTAGCGGACATGGGCTCTGTTTCGGGCGCGGTCTGAGCGCCGTCGGGAGGGAAGCGTCCGCTGACCCGCTTGAGATACCGCATTCATCATCCAAGGGGCTGTCAGGATAAGCAACCGTATGCTAAGGGAAACCGGATATGTTGCGGCCGAGGGTTTCCGAAGGGCGGAAAGCCCTTTGGCGGGGCTAGCGATCCTTTAAAGGTTTCTTCATGGAATGCACGCGCTTATGCTGACAGCCTTTTTTCAGTTGTTTTTCAGTTGTGTGGATACACCAAAGAGAGGAAATGCCATGTCTCAGCTTTTGATTCGCGGCGGAAGCGTCGTCGATCCCGAGGCGCTTCGCCTGTATCCGGCCGATCTGTGGATTGAGGATGGGCGCATCCGAGACATTCTGCCGCCGGGAGGAGAAGCATCCTGCGGCGCGCCGACCATTGATGCGTCAGGCTGTCTGATCTGCCCGGGCTTTATTGATCCGCATACCCACATGGACGGACATGTGCGCACGGCGCAGCTCTCGCTTTTGCAGGGAATTACCACGGCTGTCGGCGGGAATTGCGGCTTTTCGCCTGTCGATATGGAAGCGTTTCTGTCCGCGCAGCACGGCTTTCCCGTCCATCAGGCGGAGCTTGTGGGCATGTGCGCGCTGCGTGAGGCGGTCGGCTGCATAGGCGAATTCGAGGCGGCGAGCGCGAAGCAGGCTGAGCAAATGAAGGCGCTGGCGCTGCGTGCGCTTGCGCAGGGCGCGGCGGGTGTGTCGCTGGGGCCTGCATATGTACCCGGCGCGTCGATTCATGAGATGGAAGAGCTTTGCCGCGCCGCCAAGGCGTATGGCAGGCCGGCGTCCATCGACACGCGGATGAATGCCATGACCGACCTGCATTCTCTCCGGGAAGCCATTGAGCTGGCGAGGGAGACGGGCTGCCGCATGATTGTATCGCACTTCGTCTATCAGTATGGCGTGGGCGTGGAGGATGAGGCGCTTGAAATGGTCGAGCAAGCAAGAAAAGAGGGCGTGGATGTGCTTTTTGACAGCGGCATGTACAAGGATTGGTGCTCCGCAGTCGGCTCTGCGCTCTTTGAGCAGGACGTGATGCGCGACAACGGCATTGAGCTGCATCATCTGCGCATGATCACGGGCGCGCATCTGGGCGAGCAGCCGGATCAGGCGCTTTTGGAGCATCTGCGCGCGGAGCATGGGGACGACGCGATTGCCGTGCATACGGGCAGCCAGAGAGCGGTGTATGCCATTGCGCGCCATCCGCTGTGCATGATCTCCACCGATGCGGGCGCTTACGAGCCGGGAGAGGGTCATCCGCAGATCGCGGGCAGTTTTCCGCGCTTTCTGCGCGAGATGGTGCGCGAGCGAAAGGAAATGTCGTGGGAAGAGGCGATTCGCCATATCACGCTCCTGCCCGCGCAGGCGTTCGGCATGCGCCAAAAAGGCCGCATGCGCACAGGGTGCGATGCGGACATCGTCATATTCGATCCGAACGCCATCGCCGACACGGCGAATTTCCCGGGAATGGGCGAGCCGGACGGCGTGAATCAGGGAATTCGCTTCGTCCTTGTTCGCGGAAAAATCGCCGTGCGGGACGGAAAGCTCACCGGCGTGAACGCCGGTGAGCCGATATGCTTTTGAATCTGTGATGCGGGGCAATGAAACGCCTTCTTAACGGGCCGGTGTTTCGTTGCCCCGCTCGTCTTGAATGCGCGTGCCGTCGCAGGTGAGCAGCAGCGTGCCTACGCGCCAAGCATCCGTTTCGCCGTAGCGCAGGGAATCCCTTGCGCCGACGATCAGGCGAGCATTCTCATCCTCGACGCCGCGATAAAAGCGGACGGAACGCTCCTCGCCGGAGAAGCTGATGCACACGGTGAGCAGCGGATCCTCCTGCGGGGAGAAGGCCTCCTGGGGCGAGACGGGCAGCTCGGTGATTTGGGAGACAAGGGTGGTAAAGATTTCCCCATCCCCCTGCTGGCCGTTGACGCTAACGTTGCCCGCGTCGCCGGGAATAAAGGAAAAGTTGCGATCCGGTGCGGTGATTTCAAGATGGGAAATGGAGGAAACGTCAAGCTCGGGGAAGAGAGCAGCGCGCGAAGAGGCTTCCGCAGTAACTGGAGACGCTTTCGCGCCGTTGACAGCCTGAACCGAGGAAGACGCAGACCTTCGGGGCAGATAGACAAGCGTTATGGTGAGAAGCAAACACGCAGCGCATAGCGCAAAATGAATTTTACGAGACATGCGCGGCGCCTCCTTTTTCATGAATTTTTCAGGTTCCGTCCATATTATAGCGCGGGATTGTAGCGCGCAGGCAATGGGAATAAGACAAAAATATGAACTCTTT
>CAZACG010000039.1:3290-8824 GCA_964483645.1 uncultured Oscillospiraceae bacterium
AGCGCGGGATTGTAGCGCGCAGGCAATGGGAATAAGACAAAAATATGAACTCTTTTGTATGGCGCGGAGCGATGATGAAGAGCTGCTTCGGAAACGGAGCGCGCTGCCCCTGTCGGAAAAATGCAAAACAACGAGCAGCGAGCGCAAATGCTTCGTTGTAACATGAATATCGGGATGAAATTTGACAGGAGCTGCGAAGTAGGATACAATAATGCGGCTTGGTCGATAATATGCAGCCGGAGCGGCTGACACAGAAAGCAAATGGGGCGTTTGGGATGATTTTTGAGCATAATTCGCTTCGGGCGTTTGATCGTTATCCGCAGGGCGCGCTTTGCGCCGGGACTCAGGTGCGCCTTCGCGTGAGCGCGCAGGGCTCCGGAGAGATAGAAAGCGTTGTGCTGCGCGTATGGGACGGAGAGGAGCATCGCTTCCCGATGCGCCCGCTCGGTCTGCGCGAGGGAAAGCAATATTATGAAGCGCAGGTGACCGTATCCCAGACGCCATGTCTGTATTGGTACAGGTTTGAAGCGATTGTCGAGGGCGAAAGCCTCGTGCTCGGCGCGCCGGATAACCACAGCGGCTGCGGAGAAGGGCGCATGGGCAGCGAGGAAAGCTTCCAGATCACCGTCTACGATCCGCAATACGACACGCCGGAATGGATGCGCAACGGCGTGATGTATCAGATCATGGTGGATAGATTCTATCAGGGAGAGGGCACGCAGCAGCTTCTGCACGCCAAGGACGGCGAACAGGTGGAGCTGCATGAGGACTGGAACGAGATGCCCTATCTCAATGCATCGGAGAACGGAGATAATTTTGCGCACGACTTTTACGGCGGCAATTTGGAGGGCGTGCGTCAGAAGCTGCCCTATCTCAAGGAGCTGGGCGTGAGCGTGATCTATTTCAACCCGATCTTTGAGGCGCGCACCAACCATAAATACGACACGGGCGACTACATGCGCGTGGATCCGATGTACGGCGATGAGCAGACCCTGTCCCGGCTGTGCGAGGATGCGAAGAAGCTGGGCATTCGCGTGATGCTCGACGGCGTGTTCTCCCATGTAGGCGACGACAGCGTTTACTTTAACCGTCGGGGAACCTACGGAGAGCACACGGGCGCGTATCGCGATCCGGACTCGCCCTACCGCAAGTGGTTTACGTTTGAAAGCTGGCCGGAGAAGTATGAATGCTGGTGGGGCTTCAGAACGCTGCCCAACGTCCGTGAAATGGACGAGGATTTCAGGCGCTACATCCTCAACGGCGAGGACGCAGTCGTCAAGCACTGGGTACGCAAGGGAATCGGCGGCTGGCGGCTTGACGTGGCGGACGAGCTTCCGATGGAATTTCTGCGCGAGCTGCGCTGTGAGGTGAAGGCTGTCAAGGCGGATGCGGCCGTGCTGGGTGAGGTCTGGGAGGACGCCAGCCATAAGGTTGCTTATGGCGAGGTGCGCTCATATGCGCTTGGCGACACGCTGGACAGCGTCATGAACTATCCGCTGCGCGATGCGCTCGTTGAATTCCTGATGAACCGTCAAAGCGCGGGCGCGGTGGTCGAAGAGCTTTCCGCGATCGCGCAGAACTATCCCAAGCCCTTCCTCTACTCGCTTATGAACCTGATGGGCAGCCATGACAGGCCGCGCATCATCAACGTGCTTGCCGGAAACGACGGCGGCGATATTCCGCGCGCGGAGCGGGCGTATCACTCGCTGAGCCATGAGGAACGGATGCTCGGCGCGCTGCGCGAGTGCATGATGCTGCGCGTGCTCATGAGCGTGCCGGGCATGCCCTGCATTTACTATGCGGACGAGGCGGGGCTGGAGGGCTGCGCAGATCCGTTCTGCCGACGCACGTATCCGTGGGGCGCGGAGGATGAGCAGCTGCTGGCGTATTACAAACGGATGACCGCGATGCGCAGAAGCCATCCCGTGCTGCGCACGGGCGAATGCCGCTATATCGCACCGTGCGAGGATGTATTCGGCGTGATTCGCAGCATCACGGGCGGCAGGGACGCCCTGGGAAAGCCTGAACAGAATGCATGCGCCGTTACGCTCATCAACCGCAGCGCGAAGGCGATGGACGTTTATCTGACCGCAGAGGATATGGACGGCGCGCAGGAACTTGCCGACGAGTGCGGCGAGAGGATCAACGCGCGCGCCGGCGCGTTCAGTCTGCGTGTGCCGGGCATGTGCGGCGTGACGTACTTGGCGAGGACGTGAAAAACGGGGCTGTCAAGCTGATTCTGAACATTTCAAAAGCAATTCGATCGCCCTTTGTAGACCATCGGGTGTAAATGCTTCGTTTTTGCTTGAAATGTCGGAATTCCGGCGTGGCAGCTCCTTTTTGTCGTGTAGAGAACGGCACCCATATTCGCGCCGCACATTTTTGAACGGAAAAAGTTTTTCCCTTTACCTTTCCGCAGTTTGATGATATACTCTAAAATGAAAAACTGGTGGACAATGCCCTTTTGGATTTGGGGCGTTGCGGAACAGGAAGTGGCATATTGCAGCAGGAATGGCTTGAAACGGTGAGGGATATTGCCGAGCCGCCGGATCCAAGGCAGCTCAACCCTCTTCAAATGGCCTATATCGGAGATACCGTTCACGATCTTTATGTGCGCAGCATGCTTTTGCACAGAGCTGCGAGCGTGGGCAAAATGCACAGGCAGGCTGTGACGATGGTCAGCGCATTCGCGCAGGCGCGGATGCTGGAGGCTATCGAGTCGGAGCTGACCGAGGAGGAAGCGGACGTCGCCCGGCGCGGACGCAACGCGCAGGCGAAGCACGCCGCACCCAAGCATGCCGATCCGGCGGATTATGCGCATGCGACGGGGTTGGAGGCTCTGTGGGGCTATCTTTACATTACGGGACGGACGCAGCGGCTGAGTGAATTGATGGGGCTCGCGCTCGTCGGGACGGAGGAGTTATGGCAAAAGCAGCGCTCAAAGTGATTCTTCTGCGCTATACGCCCGAGCCGGACGAGGTTGTGGCGCTGGGCGCGAGACTGTGCTACGCGCAGGCGGACATTGAAAGCCTCAAAAATCGCGTGGAGACGAGCGATCAGCGCGGATACATTGAACGCATTATGGAACGCGGACATCTGTCCGTGACTGAGCACGCGACATTTACCTTTGCGGTGGAGGGCGTCTCCCGCGCGCTGCTCGCGCAGCTGACGCGACACAGGATTGCTTCCTTTTCCGTGCAGAGCCAACGCTATGTTTCCATGGCCGAGGGCTTTGATTATGTGATTCCGCCCGCCATTTCCGCGCTGGGCGAGCAGGAGGAAGCGGAATTCATCCGCCAGATGGATACCATGCATGCATGGTATCGTCAATGGCAGGAAAAGCTGGGAAAGAAGGGCGAGGCCTCCAACGAGGACGCGCGCTTCGTATTGCCTAATGCGGCGGCTACGCGTCTGGTTGTGACGATGAACGCGCGCGAGTTGATGCATTTCTTTGAGCTGCGCTGCTGCAACCGCGCGCAGTGGGAGATTCGCGAGATGGCGTGGCAGATGCTCGCTGAATGCCGAAAAGCTGCGCCTACGCTGTTTGAGCATGCAGGTCCCGCCTGCCTGCGCGGCGCATGCCCGGAGGGGCGCGGCAGCTGCGGGCGAGCGGAAGCGGTTAGAAAAAGACACGCAGAGCTGTAACCCTGCGTACAAGGGGCTGTCCGGCGAATGCTGAACATTTCAAAAAGCGATTACTGAGAATCGTGGACTCTTTCCAGTCGGGTACTTTGCGGGCTTGGAGCACTGCTCCAACGCCCTGCTCAAGGGCTTTCCGGTCGCCCTTTGGAAAGCTTCGGACGCAAATGCTTTTGTTTGAGATGTCGGAATTCCGGCTCACCGCGCCGGCGGGCTACAAGACGATGACCGAAAGAAGGATGGTACATCATGGCATACTATGATTCGTTGACCAAAAAGCCGAAGAGCAAGCGCGACGATTGGCGCGATGATGAAAAGACGCAGCGCCCGGCGCGCGACGGCGGTCGAGCCGTGCCCACCGAGCACAGAAGCTACGGCGAGCGCAGAAGTTATACGGAGAAGCCGGGCTATGGCGAGCGCCGTTCCTATGGCGACAAGCCTGACTTTAGCGGCAAGAAGCCGGAGTATCGGGAGAATCGAGAAAACCGAGCGTATCGAGAGAATCGCTTTGAGCGCCGCGAGGAGCGCCCGATGCGTCCGGAGCGTTCGGATAGGCCCGCCTTTGGCGGACCCAGACCCGAACGGCGTGAGAATCGCTTTGAACGCCGCGAGGAGCGCCCTGTGCGCCCGATGGCGACGCCCGAGGCGGAGGAGATGCAGAGCAATCTGCTCGTGGGCCGCAATCCGATCCGCGAGGCGCTGCGCGCCGGACGCGACATGGAAAAGCTGCTGGTGGCGCGCGGCGAGTTGATCGGCTCTGCGCGCGAGATTGTGGCGATGGCGCGCGAGGCGAAGATCGTCGTGCAGGAGGTTGACCGCGCGCGTCTTGATCAGATGGCTCCGAACCATCAGGGCCTTATCGCCGTGGCCTCTGCGTACAGCTACAAGACGGTGGACGACATGCTTGCGCTGGCGAAGGAGCGCGGGGAAGCGCCGCTTCTGGTCATTTTGGACGGCGTGACCGATCCGCATAATCTTGGAGCGATCATCCGCAGCGCGGAATGCGCGGGCGCGCATGGCGTGATCATCCCCGAGCGCCGCGCCGTGGGGCTGACCCCGGCGGCGGTCAAGGCGAGCGCGGGCGCGGTGGAGTACCTGCCGGTTGCAAGGGAGACCAACCTCACCCGCGTGATTGAGCGCCTGAAGAGAGAGGGCGTCTGGATCTACGGCGCGGCGATGAACGGCGAGGATTACCGTAAGGTTCGCTTCGACGGTCCGGCAGCCATCGTCATCGGCTCGGAAGGCGAGGGAATCTCCCGTCTTGTGGCCGAAAGCTGCGACAAGATCGTTTCGCTGCCCATGAAGGGACACTTGGATTCGCTCAACGCTTCCGTAGCGGCGGGCGTGCTGCTCTACGCCGTGGCGGCGACGAGGGCGTAAGCATGAAACCGCTTCTGCTTGTGGACGGCTACAACGTCATCGGCGCGTGGGACGTGCCTAAACGGGAAAGGCTGTCCATTGACGAGGCGCGCGAAAGGCTCGTGCATCTGATCGCCGATTATGCGGGATACTCCGGTGAAGAGGTGATCGTGGTCTTTGACGGACATTACACCGACAGGCCGATGCGCTCGCATACGGTGATGCACGGCGTGGAGGTGGTCTTCACTAAGCACGCCGAAAGCGCGGACAACTTCATCGAGGCGCAATGCGCCGTCGCGCCCAAATGGCGTCAGGTACGCGTGGCGACCAGCGATTCCGTGGAACAGACGGTGACGCTCGGCCGCGGAGCGGTACGCATTTCCTCGCGTGAATTCCTCATTGAGCTTACGCAGACGCGTGCGATTGGCAGCGCGCGCATGAAGGAAGAGCGGGTTTCCCGCGGGGATATCTTTTCCCGACTGCCTCCGCATCAGCGCGAGATCTTTGAGCGCATGCGGCGCGGCGAGGATGAATAA
>CAZACG010000040.1:0-8782 GCA_964483645.1 uncultured Oscillospiraceae bacterium
GATATTGAACAGTCCCTTGATGCCAACGCCCAGCCCCAGACGCGTGGTGTAATCCGCGATGGTATCGCGTACCCTTTGACTGATGCTGATGGGCGGATAGATGCTGGTGCTGTCGCCGGAATGCACGCCCGTGCGTTCGACCAGCTCCATGATGCCGGGGATGAACACCTGCTCGCCGTCGCAGATCGCATCGACCTCCACCTCTTTGCCCACGTGATATTTATCAACGAGCACGGGCTTGTCCTTGTCAACCGCCACGGCGTTTTTGAGGTAATGGCGCAGCATATCCTCTCCGGCGACGATCTCCATGGCTCTTCCGCCAAGCACAAAGCTCGGACGCACAAGCACAGGATAGCCGATGCACTCGGCGGTCTGTACGCCGCTTTCGATATCCGTAACCGCCGCGCCGACCGGATGCGGGATATTCAAGGCGGAGATGACCTCCTCAAAGGCGTAGCGATCCTCCGCGCAGTTGATGGCCTCGCAGTCGGTGCCGATGATTTTCACGCCCCTGCGGGTCAGCGGAGCCGCGAGGTTGATGGCCGTCTGACCGCCAAGGGATGCGATGACGCCGACGGGCTTTTCCAGCTCGACGATGTTGGTGACCTCCTCGAGCGTCAGCGGCTCAAAGTAAAGCTTATCCGCGGTCGTGTAATCAGTGGAGACAGTTTCGGGGTTGTTGTTGATGACAATAGCCTCATAGCCGGCCTCGCGAATGGCGCGGATGGCATGGACGGTCGAATAATCGAATTCCACGCCCTGACCGATACGGATGGGGCCGGAGCCGAGCACGATAATTTTTTTCTTATCTGAGACGACGGATTCATTCTCGCTCTCATAGGTGGAATAGAAATAGGGAACGTAGCTGTCAAATTCACCCGCACAGGTGTCGATCATCTTGTAGACGGGCAGGATGCCATGCTCCTTGCGCAGCGCGTAAACCTCATCCTCGGTGATACCCCAAAGCTGGGCGATGTAGGCATCCGAGAAGCCCCAGCGCTTCGCCTCGCGCAGAAGCTCGGGGGTGATGATACGTGGCTCAAGCTCCTTTTCAAAATCCACAATGTGCTTGATCTTGTCCAGAAAGAACATGTCAATGCCCGTGATGTTGCAGATGCGGGAATGATCCACGCCATGCCACATCAGCTGCGCAATGGCATAAATCCGGTCGTCCGTTCCTTCCTTGATGTAATCGAGCAGCTCGTCGGCGGTCATCCTCTCGCTGTCGAATTTGAACATATGCAAGTGGACATGACCAACCTCAAGAGAACGGATGGCCTTGAGCAGGCTTTCCTCCAGCGTGCGGCCTACGCTCATGACCTCGCCGGTGGCCTTCATCTGCGTGGAAAGGCGATTGGAAGCACGTGTAAATTTGTCAAACGGGAAGCGCGGCAGCTTGGTCACCACATAGTCAAGCGCAGGCTCAAAGCATGCCGGGGTGTTGGCCAGATGGATTTCCTCGAGATTCATGCCAATGGCAATCTTGGCGGACACGCGCGCAATCGGGTAGCCGCTGGCCTTCGAGGCGAGCGCAGAGGAGCGGGAAACGCGAGGGTTGACCTCAATGACGTAATAGGCAAAGGACTGCGGATCCAGCGCGAACTGCACATTGCAGCCGCCCTTGACGTCAAGCGCGCGGATGATCTTGAGCGCGCTGTCGCGCAGCATGTGGTATTCCTTGTTGGTCAGCGTCTGGCAAGGTGCCACGACAATGGAATCTCCGGTGTGAATGCCAACCGGATCAAGGTTTTCCATCGAGCAGACGGTGATGGCGGTGTCATTGGCGTCGCGCATGACCTCAAACTCGATCTCTTTATAGCCCTTGATGCTCTTCTCCACCAGCACCTGATGCACAGGAGAGAGCGCAAGGGCGTTTTTCATCATCCGGGAAAGCTCCTCGTCGCTGCCCGCAAAGCCGCCGCCCGTGCCGCCGAGCGTAAAGGCAGGGCGCAGAATGACAGGATAGCCAATCTCCTGCGCAGCCGCAAGCGCTTCCTCAACGGAATATGTGATGCGGGAGGGTACAACCGGCTCGCCGATGCGCTCGCACAGCTCCTTGAACAGCTCGCGGTCTTCGGCGGTTTCAATGCTCTTGGCATCCGTGCCCAGCAGCTCAATTTCACATTCCTCCAGCACGCCCTTCTTCGCCAGCTGCATGGCGAGGTTAAGCCCCGTCTGTCCGCCAATGCCGGGGAGGATGGCATCCGGGCGCTCATAGCGGCAGATACGCGCGACATATTCCAGCGTCAGCGGCTCCATATACACCTTGTCGGCAATGGTGGTGTCCGTCATAATCGTCGCCGGGTTGGAGTTAGCCAAGACAACCTCGTAGCCCTCCTCGCGTAACGCCAGACAGGCCTGCGTACCCGCGTAGTCAAACTCGGCGGCCTGTCCAATGACAATGGGGCCGGAGCCGATAACCAGAACCTTCTTGATATCCGTGCGCTTAGGCATTTGCACGCACCTCCTCCATCATGGCGATAAACCGATCAAACAGATGACCGCTGTCCTGCGGGCCGGGCGCGCTCTCCGGGTGGTATTGCACGCTGAAGACCCTGTCCTGTGGGCAGGCAATCCCCTCGACAGTATGATCCAGCAGATTAATATGCGTGATCTGAAGCGGCGTGCCTTTGATGCTTTCGGCATCCACGGCGTAGCTGTGATTCTGCGAGGTCATTTCGATCTTGCCTGTGGATAGATCCTTGACCGGATGATTGCCGCCGCGATGACCGAATTTGAGCTTGTAAGTTTTCGCGCCGTAGGCCAAAGCGATCATCTGATGCCCCAGACAAATGCCGAACATCGGATACCGTCCTCTGAGCTTTTTCACCAGCTCAATGACGCTTGTCGCGTCCTCAGGGTCGCCCGGTCCGTTGGAAAGAAACACGCCGTCCGGCTTCATGAATGCGATTTCCTCTGCCGTAACGCTGTGCGGAACGACGGTGACGTTGCAGCCGCGCTGATTGAGCGAACGCACGATGTTGAGCTTCATGCCGCAATCCACAGCCACAACATTGAAGCGGTGATTGGCTGTGCGCGCATACCAACGCTTTTTGCAGCTGACGCGTGCAACGGCGTCGTGCAGCACGGGCGTCTGCCGAATGATACGCAGCCCTTCCTCCACAGGCATATCCATGTCGGCGATGATCGCGCGGCGGCTGCCCAAATCGCGGATGGAGCGAGCCAGTTGGCGTGTGTCCACGCCTGAGAGGCCGGGAACGCCGTTTTCTTCCAGCAGCTCGCTGAGCGTGCGGGTGTAGCGGAAGTTGGAGGGCATATCGTTGTAATCACGCACAATCAGTCCGCCGATGGAGATGAGGCGACTTTCAAAATCCTCATCGGTGATGCCGTAATTGCCGATGAGCGGATAGGTCATCACCACAAACTGATCGGTATAGCTTGGGTCGCTGACCAGCTCCTGATAGCCGGTCATAGAAGTGTTGAATACCACCTCGCACACCCTCTGTACGTTCGCACCGAAGCCGTAGCCGCAAAATACGCTTCCATCTTCAAGTATGAGTTTTCTATCAAGCTGTTTCATGTCAAAAACCTCCCGAGTGACATCCGTTCAGGCATGAATCAAGCGGCGGATGATTCATGCTTGCCATATGCTTTGGGGCCTTGCTTTCACGCAGCTGCGTTCAACGGCCTAAAAGCGTGCAAAAACCAGAGCAAAGATCGAATTGGAAAACTCTGCTCTGGTTTCATTACTGTTTATTCGCTTTCAATCAACAATACTGACACATCATTGACATTGGTGCCGGTGGGACCGGTATAAATCAGGCCGTCGGAAAGCTCCAAGGCGTGGAAGGCGTCGTTCTGCTGGAGCACCTGATAGATGGATACCCGATGCTCTTCCAACGTTTTTTGAGTATCTCCGTCAACATAGCCTCCCGCAGCCTCTGTCGGGCCGTCTGTACCGTCGCTACCAACGGAGAAAACGCAGGCATTCAGCCCCGCCAAGCCCTCGGCGGCCGCCAAAGCCAGCTCCTGATTTCTTCCGCCCTTTCCATGCCCGGTCAGATGAACGACCGTCTCGCCGCCGACCAAATACGCCAGCTTCTCCCCTCTGTGCGCATGCGTTTTTGCGATAGAGGCTAAGAAGCTTCCGGCGTGTCGCGCTTCACAGCAAAGCTGATCGGACAGCAGCACCGGCGTATAACCCAACTCCCGGCACTTCCTCTCGGCCGCCGCGCAAAGCTCGCGCACAGAGCCGGTAATCTGAGTGGTCACATTGTTCAGGCTCTTAGGCGTTTCCTGCGCCAGCAACTCCATGGCCTGAGGACTGAGCTTCAGATCATACTTGCGTACCACGTCCAGCGCCTGCTGACAGGTGCTGGAATCGGGATAAGCGGGGCCGGAGGCAATCATATCCAGCGGATCGCCCAGAATATCGCTCAGTACGATGCTGAACACCTGTGCCGGCGCGCAGCGCTGGGCAAAGCGTCCGCCCTTTACAGCGGATAAACGCTTGCGAAGGGTATTCATCTCCACGATGTCCGCGCCGCAAGCCAGAAGCTGTCTGGTAATGTCCTGAAGCTCTTGAGCGGAAACCAGCGGCTCCTCAAACAGCGCGCTCCCGCCACCGGACAGCAGAAAGATCACGGTGTCCTGCTCCTTGAGCCCCGTTACAAGCTCCAGTGCTTTCCGAGTTCCCGAAAAGCTCCCTTCATCCGGCACCGGATGACCGCCCTCGCAGCAGACCACGCCAGGGATTTCGCCCAGAACATGACCGTACTTGGTAACGACCACACCACCGGCCACATGGTCAAGAGCCTTACATGCCGCGCTGGCCATTTGCCAACCGGCCTTACCGGCGGCGACCAGCAAGGTCCGTCCGCCCCGGGGCGTAAAGCTCTTCAGCGCACGGGCGACTGCTTCATCCGGCTTCACCGCCGCAATCGAAGCCGCAATAATTGCATCGGCGTGAGAACGCAGCTGTTGATTCATAAAACCATTCCTTTCCGGTAATCCGATACAGAAAACACGTTGAGCTACATGCGTGACTAAAGCAGATGATTCTCCGTCGTCGGCAGCGCATCGGTTTCTCCATCCATTTGGGACAGAAGCATCACCGTCTCTACCGCCCCCGTCCAGCAGAACATATCCACGCACTGCACCTTCTGGGCGCGATAGCCGTTTTCGCACAGGAATTTTACATCGCGAGCAAGCGTAGGCGCGCCGCAGGAGACATAGACCACCCGCTTCGGCTTAGCCTCGGCAATGGCGCGAAGAACCGCTTCCTCGCAGCCCTTGCGCGGAGGATCGACGACAACGACATCCGGACGCAATCCATCGGCAACCAGTTTAGGCAGGAGCGTCTCCGTCGCGCCGACAAGGAAGCGTGCGTTTCCTATGCCGTTGCGCGCAGCGTTGGCTTTTGCGTTTTCAATGGCTTCCGGAACGATCTCAATTCCCGTAACCTGCGCGGCTTTTTGTGCCAGTAGCAGGGAGATGGTTCCCGCGCCGCAATACGCATCCACCACGTTTTCGTTGCCCGTCAGCTGAGCATACTCAAGCGCCAGCCCGTAGAGCTTTTCTGTTTGCTCGGGATTGACCTGAAAGAAGGAAAGCGGGGAGACCGAAAAGCGCAGACCGCCGATGGTATCCTCCATCTCGCTTTGACCCCAGAGCGTATGAATCTCTTCGCCGAGAATGACATTGGTGCGTCGGCTGTTGATGGACAGACAAACACTTTCAAGCCCGGGAACCGCTTCCCGAAGCTTGCCAAGGAGCAGCTCCTTTTGCGGAACATTGGCGGATGTGACCACCAATACAACCATCAGGCCGCCGGCCTTGGTTGAGCGGGTCATGATATGGCGCACAAGGCCTCGTCCGCTCCGCTCGTCATAGGCGCGAACGCCACAGGCTCGCATCCATGCCAGCACGGCGAAACAGGCATCGCGGGAATCCTCTCGCTGGATCATGCATCCCGCTTGGGGCAGCGCAATGAGATCGTGACTGCGCGGGGCAAAGAAGCCGCAAACAGGCTGCCCATTGATTTCGGAGACGGGATACGCGCCCTTGTTGCGATAAGCAAAGGGATTCTCCATGCCGATGACGGGCGGAACCTCGATATCCAGCCCGCCTACGCGCCGCAGAAGCTCCTGCACCTGATCGCGCTTGAAAGCGAGCGAGGTTTCATAGCGCATATGCTGGCAGGAACAGCCGCCACAGCGCTTATAGACCGGGCAGCGCGGCTCGGCTCTGTCCGGGCTGGTATCAAGCAGCCGCTCCACGCGTCCAAAGGCATAGCGTTTTTCGGGCTTGACGATGCGAACCATCGCGCGCTCGCCGGGAAGCATACCCGGCACGAAGACGGCCATGCCTTCGTGGCGGCATACGCCCTGCGCGTCCTGTCCAAAGGCGTCGCAGGTCATTTCAAAGACGTCGTTTTTGCGCAGCATAGAGCCTCCTTGCAGCGCGCTGCCGCATTGTCATGTATAGAAAAAGGATATCCGGGGACAAATGTGCCGGATATCCCCAGGATGACAGGATCAAAGCTGGTTAATCATATTGTAGAGATCAAGGTTGAATTTACGCTTGGCGGAAAGCGCCATGTCGATGGGCTGATAGCACACGCGACCATCCTTGATGCCGATGACCTGATTGCTCACGCCGTTGCGCAGCAGGTTGACCGCCAGCGTGCCGGCCTCAAAGGCGAACCAACGGTCATAGGCGGACGGAGAGCGGCCGCGTTGCGTGTAGCCGCAGACGGTCGGACGGATTTCCGCCTTGGTCTTCACCTTGAGCACCTTCGCCAGATAATCGGTGCTGATGACGCTGTCTTCGTGGCAGCGCACGCCGTTTTCCATCAACAGATGCTGCCAGTCATAGGGATGCATGGAATCCCACGCGCCCTCGGCAATGACGATGGTAGCGCGCGGATTGCCGTTGTCAACCTCGCGAGCCAGACGATCGGAAAGATCCTGAATGCTCCACGGCACCTCCGGCACCACGCAGATTTCCGCACCGGCGCTGGCCGCCGTGCGCAGAGCGAGGTCGCCGCAGTGACGACCCATGACCTCCACGATATGCGGGCGGTCATGAGAACGGCTGGTTGCGCGGATGGCGCGCACGTCCTCCATGCAGGAGTTCGTCGCGGTATCAAAGCCGAGCGTCATCTCGGTGTAAGCAAGGTCATTGTCAATCGTGCCGGGAATGCCGACGCAGGGGATGCCCAGCTCGCACAGACCACGCGCGCCCTTGTAGGAGCCGTCGCCGCCGATGACGACGATGCCCTCAATGCCCATCTCGCGGATGTTGTTGGCCGCGCGCATGCGCATTTCCGGCTGCAGAAACTCCGGGCAGCGGGCGGTACGCAGATAAGTGCCGGGCAGATCGGCAATATCCAGGATGGTATCCAGATCCAGCTCACACATGTCATCGGCAATATGGTGACTCTTGCACAGCGCGCCGTCATAACCGCGCTTGATACCGATGAGGGACATGTCGTAATAGCGAGCGGCTTTCGCCACAGACGCGACGGCATAGTTCATTCCCGGCGCGTCGCCGCCGGATGTTAAAACACCAATTCGACGCATAAGATTTCTCCTCCCTATATGGACAAAGGGGCAACGCCCCGAAAACTACGGAAGCACTGACGCCGATGCGACAGAACCATTAGCTTTAATTATACTCTTTTTTTGCAAATGAAGTCAATATGCAGCGCGAAGCGGACGAAATTTTTATGGAAGAGTGTCAAAACATGAAATAAACTCCTGTTATTCCGGCAAATCGCTCATGCGGGTTTCATGGCCATGCTTTTGCTGCATGAAGCAGGGAAGGCGCACTCACGCATCGAACATGGTTCCTCTGACAAAGAAATCCACAGAATTGAGCGGATGGAATTGACTTTTTTCCATGTTTCGCCTATAATATGTTCGTGATAGCCTGCCTTCGCACAAGAGATCGCCGATGATCTTGATCAAACGAGAGGCAAAACGTATTTGCATCCGTAGCTCAACTGGATAGAGCACTCGTTTCCTAAGCGGAACATCTTCGCAATCCCCGATGAAGGTTTCATCGCCCTCATCTTTCATACGCACTCGTAGCTCAGCAGGATAGAGCGGCCGCCTCCTAAACGCACGACGTTCGGTTCCCTGGATGGGGGATTCTGCATCCCTCATCCTTGGAATTTTGAATAATTTCATACATGCATCCATAGCTCAGCTGGATAGAGCACTCGCCTCCTAAGCGAGGGGCCGGAGGTTCAAATCCTCTTGGATGCGCCAAAAGTGTTGTAATGCCTAGGTTTTACAGCACTTTTTCTTTTTTGCTTTCCTTTTTCTTTCTGACATCCCTCCAATTTCTGCCCTGCATTTTCTTTGCAGGATTTCTAACCGGTATTCGAACAGTTTCCAGCCCATCTGCTAACCAAATGCGGCTTTGCTAACCAGCATCAGCGGGCGTTTGGGGTTCCCGCCGCAATCAGGTTAGAAAGCGTCTGCGCGAGTTCCTGCGATTGCTGAAGCTGAGCGATCAGGGCATTCAGGTCAATTTGCGGCGTTGGCGGTGCCTTCACTCCCCTCAAATCCGGATTCGCATAAAATGCGTCTTCAAATTTCTGAGCACCCAATTTCCTGTCTTCATCCAGAATATGCGCATACACCTTGGTAATCATGTCGATCTCCGCGTGGCCTGTATCGCCCTGTGTCGCTTTCAGATCGCCATGATTGAGCTTGAGCTTATACGTCGTACTGGAATGGCGCAGCGAGTGAAAGACCACATCAGGGAGCTTTTCTTTCTCCTTGAGCTGGGCAAACCGCTTCTCAATGAGCCG
>CAZACG010000041.1:0-8676 GCA_964483645.1 uncultured Oscillospiraceae bacterium
GAATACAGCTGCAACGCAATCGGGAATTTCATACTGACGAACCTCCTGCTCAGATCTCCGGGATCTTGATTTCAACTTCGTGACCGGACGCGCTGGACTTGAAGATGCCGTCAATAATCGCCTGATTGTAAAGAATCTGGCTGGTCGGAACGGGCGCTTCGCCGCCGCTGATGATCGCGCTGAGGAAGGAGCGGATCTTCTTGTCCCACAGGTCACTCTTGTCCTCGATGAGCGGGATCTCCGTCTGCACAGGCTTGCCCGCCACATCATGATAGATGGTCATGGGCTTGTCAAAGCTGCCGTTCCAGCACTCGGTAGACGGAATGCGCAGGCCGCCCTTGGTGCCCAGAATAAGGGTATCGCCGGTGGTGTCCATATGCATATACCAGGAAATGCGGAAGTCAACGATGATATCGCCTTCAAGACGAATGTATGCGGAAGCAAAGTCATCCACGGAGAATTTCTTGGCACACTCCGGCTTGCCGACCTCGGCATACGCAGCCGGATCCTTGCCGCCGAAATCGGTAGCGCGGCCGGTAACGGTCAGCGGCTTGGGATAGCCGATGGCATTGAGCACCATGTCCAGAGAATAGCAGCCGATGTCGCCCACAGCGCCCAGGCCCGCCTTATCATTCTCAATGAAGGTCTCGCTCCAGGAAACCGGGATGCCGTGACGACGGCCGCCGCCGGTCTGGATGTAATACACGCGGCCCAGCTCGCCGGACTCGACGATCTTCTTGATCATCTGCATATTCGCGTCAAGGCGCGGCTGGAAGCCGACGGAGACGATCTTGCCGCTCTTCTTCTCGGCCTTGCAAATTTCAACAGCCTCGTCAAGCGTGACGGTCATGGGCTTCTCAAGCAGCACATGCAGGCCATGCTCAAGGGCGTAAACGGTGCAAACAGCATGATTGCGGTTGTAAACGCAAACGCTGACGGCGTCCATTTCGACAGTGTCGATCATCTCCTTGAAGTCAACAAACGTCGGAGCTTCAACGCCATACTCCTTAAGGAACTTCTCCGCCTTGCCCGGAATCAGATCGCACGCGGCGACGATCTCCACGTCCGGCTGATGCTGATAGGCACGGATGTGGCTGTGCGCAATACCGCCGGTGCCAATGATGCCCACGCGAATCTTCTTATCGCTGATCACCGCGCCCGCAGCGTTCATGTTAGTGGAAAAATCGTTCATGTCAAAAGCCATAACAATACTCCTCCTTGAACCTTATATCCTTGTTCTCCGGCTTCGATGCCGGAGAAACGAACAGCCCTCTTTACGCAGCCGCCCGTTTTATGATAAGATATGGATATGGTTGACAAAGCGATTATAGCATAGTCTACGAAAAAATGATAGTCAAACTTCTCAAAAAACTTTTGTATTGATCTGTGAAGAAAGAGAGGAAAACGCCATGATTCGCGTAAGCATCTACAATGAATTTGTACATGAGCAGACCGAGGAAGCCGTGCGCAAATGCTATCCGCAGGGCATTCACGCCACGCTCAAAGCCTTTTTGGAAAGCGACGAAATCGCCGTTCGCAGCTTTACGCTTGACAGCGTCGGCGAAATCACGCGCGAGGTGCTCGACAGCACAGACGTCATGATCTGGTGGGGACATATGGCGCATGATCAGGTGCCCGATGAGGTTGCCGTCCGCGTCAAGGAAGCCGTGCTGCGCGGCATGGGCATCATCTTCCTGCACTCCGGCCATCACGCCAAGCCCTTCAAGCTGCTCATGGGAACCTCCTGCAACCTCACATGGCGTGAGGACGGCGATTTCTGTCGCGTCTGGACGGTCAATCCCGCGCACCCGATCACGCAGGGCGTGGGCCGCTATATCGAGCTGCCGCACGAGGAGACCTACGGCGAGCCCTTCGGCATTCCCGAGCCGGACGAAGTGCTCTTTATCTCGTGGTACGAGGGCGGGGAAATCTTCCGCTCCGGCTGCACCTTCCATCGTGGAAACGGACGTATTTTCTATTTCCAGCCCGGACACGAAACCTTCCCGACCTACACGCTTGAACCCGTTCAGCGGGTCATCCTCAACGCGATCCATTGGGCGAAGCCGATCTGCCGCATAGCCGAGCTGGATTGTCCGCATGTCAAGCGCCCCGGGGAAGAATAAGCGCCATAAGCGCCATCCGTCTGCCGCCGAGCGCTCGCAAACCGAAGCCTTTCCTTATTTTAACTCGTTTTATTCCCTTTTCAGCATCCGTTTTGCAAACCTGTATCAAGAAGCTGTCACGCGAAGAATTCGAACATTTCAAGCAATAACGGAAGAATGGGCAACCGAAACGCCGATTAGCGGAGTCTTGGGCCGCGCTCCAAGCTCAAAAAAGCCTATCATTCTTCAAAAAATGCTTTTTGTAATGTTCAACATTCGCCTGTCAGCTTCTTTTTGCGCTATCTAAACCGTGCAAAACGACAAGATCCTCGAAGAAAGCGCCCCGCTTTCAAAGTAGTTTTGCAGGATGCCGCTTGATACTTGCTGCCCGGCGCAATTTCCCGTACAGCTCCAAAGCATGCTGTACGCGCCTTGAGCCGCAACTATTTCTTGCAGTTTGTTTTCCCGCCTGCTATAATGAAGCAAAATATGTATGGAGGCTGTTTATGGCACAGCAGCTCACAGGACTCGTCTTTGACATTGAAGAATTTGCCGTCTATGACGGTCCGGGCATCAGAACCGTTGTCTTTCTCAAGGGCTGTCCGCTGCGCTGCCAGTGGTGTCACAACCCGGAAGGGCTGTCCCTGCGCCCCCAGCGCGTTAAAACGCTTTCCCTGTGCAAGCAATGCGGACGCTGCGATCAGGTTTGCAGTCATCCCGAGACCTGCACGGCCTGCGGACGCTGCGCGGCGAGCTGCCCGGCGGGCTGTCTGCGCATTGCAGGCACGCCCATGACGCCAAAGGAGGTCGCCGACAAAATTCGCCCCAACGCAGAGCTGCTCGCCTTGAACGGCGGCGGCGTAACCTTCTCCGGCGGCGAAGCACTCTCTCAAGCAGACTTCGTTCTCGCGGTACGCGCGCTGCTCCCTGACGTACATACCTGCATTGAAACCAGCGGTTTTGCGCCTCTTGAGACTTATCAGCGCGTAACCCGGCAGATGGATCTGGTGATTCAGGATGTCAAGCTGATGGATCCTCAGGCGCATCGCCATTATACGGGCGTGGATAACACGCTCATCCTTCAAAATGTACGCTGGCTCCGGGAGAGCGGAATCCCCTTCCGCATTCGCGTTCCTGTGATTCCCGGCGTAAACGACAGCAGAGAAAACATGCGCGCGACGGCAGAGCTGCTGCGCGGCGCTAAAGCGCTGCAAAAGGTCGAGCTGCTGCGCTATAATAAAGCCGCCGGTGCAAAATACGCCGGAGTCGGCATGACCTATTCGCCCGAATTTGATCCCATGCGCGAAGTTAAGCTTTATACAGAACCCTTCAAGGAGGTCGGAATACCATGCGACATTCTTTAACCCCGGAACGCTTCCAGACGCTTGCCGCCAAGATTCAACGTTCGGAGCTTCCCCTTGCCATGCGCGCCGCGCTGCGTCTCAAGCTGCTGCTCGAAGAGGAGAGCATCGTCAAAAACGAGGGCGAGCGCATCTATGCCTACCGCACCGTGCTCGATTTCCCGGACATCTATCTGCCCGGTGAAAAGGAAACGCTGCAAAAAGGACACTACATCCATGAGCAGGGACGCGTATGCAATATTTCCAGCGACTGGGAGGGCGTGCTCAGCGGCGGCCTTCTATCTCGCAAAGGCGCAAACGAGGCGCAGGACATCACCATTGATGCCGTTTTAGCCTACGCCGACCGTTATGAGGACGCCGCGCTCTCCCGCGCCATGCGCACAGGCGCGAAGAGCTTCCTTGAAGCGCTGCAAATGTTCCGAATTCTGCATTTTGCGCTGTGGGCCAGCAACGTTTATCACAATACCGTGGGACGCTTTGACCAGTACATGTATCCGTATTTCAAGGCGGACATGGATGCCGGACTCTATACCGATGAGCAGGCGCTTGATCTCGTATGCGAATTCTTCCTCTCCTTCAACCGCGACAGCGATCTGTATACCGGCATGCAGCAGGGCGACAACGGTCAGAGCATGATGCTGGGCGGCGTGACGCGCAGCGGCGAATGCGCTGTCAACGCTCTGACATTCATTTGTCTGAAGGCAAGCCTTCGAAACAAATGCATTGATCCCAAGATCAATCTGCGTGTAGACAAAAACACGCCTATGGAGCTTTACCGTCTGGCAACGGAGCTCACCCGTCAGGGACTGGGCTTCCCGCAATATGCCAACGATGACGTCGTCATTCCCGCGCTGGTAAAGTGGGGCTACGCGCTTGAGGACGCACGCGACTACACGGTCGCCGCCTGCTGGGAGTTCATCATCCCCGGCTTAGGTATGGATATCCCCAACATCAGCGCGCTGCCGCTGGCCAATATCGTGCATGACGTCATTCAGACGCAGATGAAGGCCTGCGCCACCTTTGACGATCTCAAAGGAGCTGTGCGCGAAGCAATCCTTCAAAAGGCCGAGGCCATTACACAGGATGTCAAGTCCCTGTGGATGGAACCCGCGCCATGGCAGTCCGTGCTCATGAGCGACTATTCGCACGATGTGAGCGAGGGCGCCAAATACAATAACTACGGCGTACATACCACGGGCTTTTCCACCGCGGTCGATCAGCTCGCCGCTGTCCGATGGCTGATCTATGAGCAGGGCTTTGACAAGAACGAGCTTCTTGAGACGCTCGACACAAACTTCTCAAGCCATCCCGAGCTCAGAAACAGGCTTCTCAACGCCGCGCCCAAGCTGGGCCGCGACAACGCCTGCCAAGCTCTGGCTGACGAACTGCTCAACATGGTAGCCGACGCATGGCAGAGACATACCAACGAGCGCGGCGGCGTCTTTCGCGGCGGCACGGGCAGTGCAATGTACTACTGGTGGCATGCACGCGAGCTCGGCGCGACGGCGGACGGACGCGGCGCAGGCGAAATGCTTGCCGCGAACTTCTCCCCCTCTTTACAGCTTACCGACGCGGGTCCGCTTTCGGTCATCCGCGCCATGGCGCGTCCCTCGCTGGCCCGCATGATGAACGGCGGTCCGCTGACGCTGGAGCTCCACGACACAGTCTTTAAAAATGCGGAGGGCAGCGAAAAGGTCGCCATGCTGGTGCGCTCCTTCATCCTGCTCGGCGGGCATCAGCTTCAGCTCAACGCCGTCAGCCGCGATACGCTATTGGACGCGCAGGCACATCCCGAAGCGCACAAGAACCTCATCGTACGCGTTTGGGGCTGGTCGGGACACTTCGTCCAGCTGGATAAGGCGTATCAGGATCAGATCATTCAGCGCGTTTCCTATCAGAGTGCATAAGGAAGTATTCGCAAAGAAGGGAGGAGCTCTTGCTCCTCCCTTTTTCCGGATCACATATCCGCTCATGTTCCCAGCTTCTGCCGCTTCGCCATTTGCCTCCAGTTGATAAAGCCGTATATATCGTTGGCTAAAAACGCTCCAAAGCAGACCACCACGGAGATATACGATCTGTCCGAAGCGCAAGCCATAGCCCAGAGCACAATGAGCACCACATCATTGGCCGCATAAGCGATAGCATAGGCCGCGCTGCGTCTGAACGTCAGATACACAGCCAGAAAGCTTGTCGTGACCGAGATCGTGCTGGGGATGAGATTGGCGGTTTGAAAATACACCAGCACACCGTAAAAAATTGCGGTCACAATGGCTGTCAGCAGGCCTGCGAAGAGCATCTCTCTCAAGTTGATCCTGTTCACCTTGACCTCCGCTTTGTTTCCATGATAGGGATTTTTCAGCCACGCAATCAGTGCAAATACAGCCATGGGCATGGTCATGCCCAGATAGGTCAGCATTTCGCCATAATATCGAAACGAATAGGAAATCACGCCATAGAGCAGACTGAAAATCACCATCAGCCCCTGACCGATGGGGTTGCCCTTGGCGTTAAAGATCAGCGAAGTTACGCCAAGAAGCGACGCGGCAAGCGTCATATAGCTTTTTCCATCAAAGATCGCAAACGAGACGATAATCAGCAGGGTCGAAGCGCTCCAAAGCAGGATTTCCGCGAAGGTAAAGTATCCGGTGGTTTTCTTGTGCATAATTTCCCTCCCGGCGCGTTGTGCGCGCCATTTCAAATATTCATACTGTTCTCAAATCAAAACGATCCATAAGCGCGAAGTGAATATGGGGGGGCAAAGGGCGAAGTCCCTTGGCAGGCTTGGAGCGGCAGCCCAACGGTTTCCATGACAAAGCCATTCCATTAAAGTAGTCAGGAAGCGAAGCGTTACCTGACGGTGGATTCTCTTAAAGCTCGATTGGATTTGAGAGCAGTTTCCGTATTTTTTGCCATCGGCTATGCAGGTGGTTTTTTCGTTCAAGGCACTGTATGATTGCTTAGGTTTGATGCTTCTTCAAGCCAGCGCGCAGTGCGCGCCCCTCTTTCGAAACAGTTTGCATCATGAAGCTGTTCCGTGCTCGATGCACGTTGCTTTACGCAATTCCCTCTGCGATAAAAAAGCATCCGTATGTGCATCTTCAAAGACCTAACGATGCACATACGAATGCTCATTGCATTCCTACCCGGTGACAGATAGGCGTATTATAGCATACTTTTCCCCAAATACAAGAAGAATCATGAAAATCTGTGCGCTCTTTGCAATATTGATGATGCATGGGACATTACACAAAACAACGAGCTACGGGCGCAAAGCCGCTTCATGATGGAGGCGCGCTCTCCTTACAGCCTGCGATACACGCTGAGCCACATAGTCATGAAGCACGCCAAACCGCCGATGACATTGGAGATCGGTTCTGCAAGGAACACGCCCACCACGCCAAAGGCGTGCGGCAAAAGCAGGGTCAGCGGAACGACAATCATCACCTTACGAAACAGTGAAAAGAAAATCGCCTGTTTCGCCTTGCCCAGAGACTGGAACGTAGCCTGTCCGGCAAACTGGAAGGCCATGAACACGAAACCGAAGAAGTAGATACTGAGCATATGCGCGCCCACTTCAATCGTCTGAACGTCGCCGGTGAAGATTGAAAGCATCCGGTGCGGGATAAGCATGACGACCAGCCACGCCAGCAGCGTATACGCCGAGCCAAGAATCGCCATAAAGCGGATGCCCTCCTTGACCCTACCGTTTTGCTTTGCGCCGTAATTAAAGCTGAGCACGGGCTGCGCGCCGCTGATGATACCGGACACCGGCAGAGACAAAATCTCGCGAACCGAGTTAATCACGGTCATGATACCCACATACAAATCTCCGCCGAAGCTCTGAAGCTGGTTGTTACATACAATGGTCACGAGACTGTTTGTCGCCTGCATCACAAAGCCGGACAGACCAAGGCTCATGATGCGTCCCGTCCTGACCGAATCCACATGCAGCCTGCGCAGCTTCAGACGTACAATGGCTTTTCGGCCCATCAGAAAGCGCAACACCCAGAGCGCGGAAACCGCTTGGGAAATCACCGTCGCAACGGCCGCGCCGCTCACTCCCATGTTCAATACGAAGATAAACAGCGGATCAAGCACGATATTCAAGACAGCGCCCATCACAATCGTCAGCATTCCCATCTTCGGGAAGCCCTGCGCGTTGATATAGCCGTTCAGTCCGGTGGAAAGCATGGAAAATACCGTGCCGATCAGATAAACTCTCAGATATTCGTCGGCATAGACATAGGACGCCTCGCTTGCGCCGAAGAGAAAGAGGATCGGCCTGCGGAATGCATAACAGAAGACGAACAGAAGGATTGAAGCGATCAGCAGCAGCGCAGATACGTTGCCCAGAATCTTCTCGGCCTCCTCCTCATCCCGCCGACCGCGCGCCATGGAAAACAAGGGCGTTCCGCCCGTGCCGAAGAGATTGGTAAACGCCGCAATCAGCACAATCACCGGGAAGGTAACGCCCAGTCCCGTCAGCGCCGCGCTGCCCGACTCCGGCAAATGTCCGATATAAATCCGATCAACCACATTGTACAAAAGCTGGACGGCCTGTGCCAGCGTAAGCGGAACGGCCTGCGCGATGATTCTGCGCTTGACTGAGCCCTTGGAAAAATCATTGCTTGCTGCGGACATGCTGCTTCTCCTTCCCACAAATGCATTCTCTATATTTTAACAAATAAGCATTCACGATTCAAGTCCATGCATGTATCGTCGCCAATTTCGCATATTACCTGTGCAAATACGCCAAAACCTATGGCGCAACGTCAAACATTATGCTATACTCATACCAACAATAACCGCATATGCGGAGATCGAGGAGAATCATTATGGGAAGACTGAAAATCGGCATCATCGGCTGCGGCGGTATCGCCAACGGCAAGCACATGCCCGCTTTGAAAGCGGTTGACCGTGCGGATCTGGTCGCCTTCTGCGACCTCATCGAGGAGCGCGCTCAGAAGGCCGCCAAGGAATACGGCGTGCCCGGCGCAAAAGTATACACCGATTATCGTGAGCTGCTCAAGGACGAGAGCATCGACGTATGCTATGTCCTGACCCCGAACCGCAGTCATGCGGACATCTCCATTAACGCCATGCACGCAGGCAAGCATGTCATGTGCGAGAAGCCCATGGCCAAATCTGCCGCCGACGCGCGCCGCATGGTCGAAGCTGCCAAGGAAACCGGCAAGAAGCTGACCATCGGCTAT
>CAZACG010000042.1:0-8601 GCA_964483645.1 uncultured Oscillospiraceae bacterium
GGCCTGCAAGGAGAAGGGTCTCGTGCGCAGCGAGGGCAAGGAATATGTGATGAACGACGGCGACGTGACGCTGTTCCGTTTTAATGTGTGACACTGTTCTCGGAACAAAACGATCCCTAAGCGCGAAGCGTTATCTGACGGGGGATTTTCTAAAGGCGCGATGGGATTGGATAACGGCATAAATCGCAAAAGGGCAGCGCATCATGCGCCGCCCTTTTGCGTTCTGCGTAGGCGAACTTTATTTGCCGAGTACTTCGTATGATCCGCACATACTCTCGTCGCATTTTCCGGAATGGCATGCGCAGTTCGGCTTGACGTCAATGGCTTCCAGCTTGCACAGGTTTCGCTCGCCGTGATGACGGCAGGAAGCTACGGAGCAATGAATGGTCTGGTTCATGGTCGAATCCCTCCACAATGTTTTGTTGAGCATGCTGCTCAGGGTTATTGTGAACGGAAGGACGAAAAGTATGCCTCCCTTAAAAAAAACACATTGCAAAGCATAAGCGGGACGGCTATAATGCAATGGAATGATTTCGCCGCCATGGAGCGGCGCTCACAGGGAGGATATTATGGAATATATCACGCTCGGAAAGACCGGCCTGCGTATTTCGCGCATGGGCTTTGGCGGTATTCCGATTCAGCGGGTGAATGCGGAGACCACGCGCGAGCTGATGGAGCGGCTGGCTGAAAAGGGTATCAATTATATTGATACGGCGCGCGGGTATACCGTCAGCGAGCAGTTCTTGGGCGAGGCGCTTGAAGGCATGCGAGACCAATTCGTGCTGGCGACCAAGTCCATGGCGCGAACCAAGGAAGCCATGCAAAAGGATATTGAAACGAGCCTTGCGAATCTCAGAACGGATTATATCGATCTGTATCAGATTCACAACCCAAGCGCTGATGACTTTGAAAGGGTTTGCGCGCCGGGCGGCGCGCTGGAAGCGCTTCAGGAGGCAAAGACTGCGGGGAAAATCGGGCATATTGGCGTGACGCTCCATCTGGCGCAGCTCTTTGAGCGTGCGCTGGAGCTTGACTGGGTGGAGACCATCATGTTCCCCTACAATATCGTGGAGACGCAGGGCGAAGCGTTGATGCGGCGCTGCACAGAGAAGAATATCGGCTTTATCTGCATGAAGCCGATGGCCGGCGGCGCGCTGGATGATGCAACGCTGGCTATGCGCTTTATCGCGCGCAACAGAGATGTGACCGTCGTCATTCCGGGCATGTATGCGATTTCCGAAATCGACCAGAACCTTGCGGCGATGGAAGATACATCTCCGCTGAGCGAAGCGGAGCTTGCCCGCATTGAAACCATCCGCGAGGAGCTGGGGATGCAGTTCTGCCGTCGATGCAACTACTGCCAGCCCTGCGCAGTGGGCATCAACATCAGCGGCGTGTTCCTGATGGAAGGGTATCTAAAGCGCTACGGCCTTGGCGATTGGGCCAGAACACGCTATGCAGGCTTTGAAAGGAAGGCGAGCGACTGCATTTCCTGCGGTGCATGCGAAGCGCGCTGCCCGTATCAGCTGCCCATCCGAGAGATGCTCGTGCGATGCAAAGAAGCGTTTGGTGTATAATATAGAATGCATTTTCAATCTCAAGGGCGAGTCTGCGGACATTTGTGGATGAAAAGTCCTTGGACGAGGCATTGAAATAGGGCTTCAAGCATGAAGAGCCTCTGATTTTTCAAAAAATTGCTTTTGGAAATGCTCGGCATTCGCCGGATAGTTCCTTGAAATCATAAAAACTGCAAGCCCCCGCGCCATACGACGCGGGGGCTTGTGATCATTAAATTATTAAATCATATTGCTCAGGCTTGCAACGGAGGTATCTCCGCTGTCGGCGGTGAGATACAGCGTCTTGGTCAGGCGCACGTTCTCGCGTAGGTTCATCAGACGGTCGCCGTCATACCAGTGAATAAAGCGGCCGTAAAGGGCCTTCTCACGGTCGTCCGCGGCCTTGGCGAGCACGGCTGCGGCCTCGTCGATCAGCGCGGTGAACGCTTCGTCCGAGCCCATGGCGCGGCGGTTCTGCGCGGCGCGGCACAGCGCGTTGACCCAGCCGTACATGCCGATCATGATCTCGATCTGCACGATGACGTTGGCGGTGTAGAACATCCGGCGATGCGCGGGAATCTGCGCCTTGACGGCCTCGGCCATGGCGAGCGCCTTCTTAAAGCGCGCAAGACCCTCTTCGGTGGCTTGGCGATAGAAAGCGAGGAAGGAATCCGTATCGTTAAAGGCGTACAGACGCTTGTTCTGGATGTCCTCCTGAATGAGCTCGCTGCCGCGGATGATCTGCATCAGCTTGACTGCCACGCGGCGAGCCATGCCGTCATTGAAGGTCATCTGCGCGGGGAAGCGCGTGCTGTCAAGCGGATAGAAGCAGTCGAAATAGGTCTTGTAAACCTCCTCGATTGCGGCGGTATCCTCCACCTCGAACTGCTCGCGGCACCAGCTGGCGCGGTCGGCCTGCACATCGTCGCGATCAATGTCCCAAGTCAGCGCAGCTTCATAACGCACGCCATAGACAAATTCGCGGAAGTTGGCGACGTTGAGCACGCAGTAGCAGGTATCGCCCTTAGCGAGCGCTTCGCGGAAGTTGTGGCGGATCTTCTCCGGGCGGTTGCCTTGAATGAGGTGCGGGCCGCAGCCCCAGAAGGCCAGATGATAGTACACGCCGTAATCGGTGCCCTCATAACGCGGCGTTTCGTCGTAGCCCTCGCCCCACATCTGATCCGGACCGAAGTCGGACTGGATAACCATGGTGCCCTTGGGGAAATGCAGCGCGCCGGCTCTGTAAAGCGGCATGCCTTCCATCCAAAGCGTCGCGGAGGAGAGAATTTCCTGTCCGGGGCATTCCTCGCGGATGATATCCATCTGCATCTGAATGGCGTCTGAGATCAGCGCGCCGCGCGCCTGTGTGCTGTTGGGGACGCGGTCGTTCTGATACCAAACCGGGCGGTCGCCGCGGCCGCGCAGACCGAGCTGCCAGATGACGCCCTCGTACTTTGCCCAGCGATGAATGTATTCCTTCCAGATTTTGCGATAGAGGTCGGGGTGGTCGATGAAGTTGATGTTCTCGATGGTTACGCCGCGCTCGGACCAATAGCGGTCGAGCCTGAGCTGATGCACGCCGACCGGCTCCTGATGGTGCATGGAGACATACAGGCCGCGCTCGGTGATGCGCTTGACAATCGCCTCGTCCCCCGGAAGCATGATATCCAGATGGGAGCAGGGAATGAGCATGTTCTGCTTCAGACGCAGCGCGGTTTCGATGAGCATATCGAGCATCGTACCGTAGTCATTCTGGAAGTGATAACCCTTTTCAGGCTTGGCCTGCTTGCTGAAGCCCTCGATCAGGTCTTCGTCATTGATGAACCAGCCGCGGAAGCGATAGGTCTTCGGGCCGTCGATGATGGCCTGCAGCGGCAGAGCGATGCGCTCAACCGGCTGGGGCTCGTGGTCTGTAAAGAGATAGAGCGGATCGACGCCCAGACATTTTTCGCAGCATTCATACACACCCCAGAGCGTACCGCGTCTGTCGCTGCCCGCGATGACAAGACCGCCGGCGAACGGCAGGAGCGCGAAATACTCCTCCTTGCCGACGATGGCCGATACGTCAAGACCGCAGGCGGCGAGGAAAGCGTCAAAGCTCTCGTTGCCCAGCGTGCCGATGACGACGGCGTTCTGCGCATCGACGGGCAGCGCGCGCACGATTTCGGGTGTTTTGCCGCTCAGTTTGACGAGGTCGGATGCAAGATCCTTGACGGCGAGCAGCACGCTGCCGTGCTCGTTTTCGGCACAATAGAGCGTAACGATGGCATGGGAATCAAAGAAATTCTTCATTGCGTGTTTGTCCTCCATATGGATAGTGGGGAAGATAGGGAAAGGAAAGGCTGATCCGAGGTGAATCGAGCTTTCCCTTTGAGAACTCAACGAAGGCGAGTCGGAAGCGGTTTGAAACAGAGTAAAGAAGGCTTATACTATTCTCAAATCAAATTGAGTCTTGAGGAAATCCCCGTCAGGGTTCGCTTCGCTTCCTGACTATTTTTACTTTCTGTTTTTACTTTCTGGGAAATTGCGCAAAGCGTCGTGCAGCGAGCGAGAAGCAGCACCATGATGCATACTGCTTCGGAAGAGGGGCGCGCTTGTTGAGATAGAGCGGGAAAAGGGGCGAGGACTTGCGCCCTTGCCCCTTTTTGTCGGACTTTCGTTGTGCAATCGGAAGATTACTCGCCGAAGGTGTTGGCGAACCAGCCGGAGTACGCGTTGGTGTAGATCTCAACGTACTCCTCAATGCCCAGAGCGCGCAGCTCGTCCATGTAAGCGTCGAACTCGGAGAGATCGCGGACGCCGGTGATGAACTTCGCGGACTCAGACTTGATGTGGTCGGTGATGACGTTCTCGATATCGGAGATGGTCTCGACTTCATCAGAGGTCAGATAGACATTGGGCAGGATGATGCCGGTCAGCTTGCCCTGCATGCACTCAACCTGCTTCAGACGCCACCAGCCGTCCCAGTTGTCCGGAATGACGACCTCGGAGCAATAGGAAAGGATTTCCTTGCCGGTGATCACGTCAACAGTCGGGATATACTGGGTGATCGGCTCCTTGCCGGCCATGATGTACTGCTGATCGCCCGCATGATCGAAGCGGCCGGCGACATAGTAGTACGGACTGATCATCTTGTCAACGTAGGTGGTGTGCGCATTGACCTCGCCGCGGACGGTCGGATCGTCGATGATCTTGCCTTCCTCGTTGAAGTACCAGCCCTCCCAGCCTTCGTAGCAGATGTCGGTATCCTTCATCGGGCCGCCGGAGTACAGCGCGGCAGCCTCGTCGGTGTACATGTAATCCATGATTGCGATGATCTTGGCGAGCTTCGCCTCGTCATCGGCGACGGTGGCGGCCACGGCGGTGGAACCGATGTTGTAGTTCTTGTTCATGGAAGCGACCGGATTCTCGCAGTACTCACTGGAAACCAGCGGCAGGCCAACCCAGTTCGGGAAGTCGGCTTCGGTGTACTGGAGGGTGTCGTCGCCGATCATACCGGCATAACCGGCGGAGATCCAGCCACGGCGGGCAACCTTATCCACGGTGAAGGTGTCCGGGCTGAAGAGGCCTTCCTCATACATGGTATGCCAGTAGGTCAGGAACGCGCGAGCTTCCTCGGAGTAGGCCGGGAAAGCGAGCTTGCCGTCCTTGATGGCCCAGCGAGTGCCGTATTCCTGCGTGCTGGCGGCGCCGTAGAAGCCCAGGCAGTGCCAGACGTAATCCTGGAACTTGGTGGAGTTGGTCACAAGCGGCATGTTGTTGACGCCGTTGCCCTTGGGATCCTTCTCCTTGAAGGTGCGCAGCACGTTGAGCACGTCATCCAGCGTCTTGGGCATCTCGGTGATGCCGCACTTCTCCATCCATTCGGTGTTGATGTACACACGGACGGAACGACCGAAAGCGCCGGTGTTGTCGTAGTACTTGGAACCCTTCAGGTACGGCAGAGCGTACATGGCGCCGTCCGGGGTGGTGGAGGCGGTGAACGCAGCCGGGTAGTCCTGCATCGCCGCATAGGCGTTGGGCATGGTCTCCGCGTTCAGATACGGAGTCCAGTCAAGGAGCAGCTGCTCTTCCTGACCGTAGGTCATCAGAGCATTGGTGTCGTCATTGATCATACCCCAAACGAGGTCGGATACGTCGGCAGAACCCCACATGAGGCTCATGCGCTGGTCGGGATCAAAGGTCTGCTCAAGCTCGAACTCGACGTCGAACTTGCGCTCGAGATACTCAAACCACCACAGATCCTCGATGTCATTGGTGCCGGCGGTGTGACGCTGCGTCAGCAGAGAGATAACCGGCTTGTCAGCGGCGATGGCGAGCGCGCTCATAGCGCACAGCATCACGGCGACGAGGAGCAAAGAAACGATTTTCTTCATTGCTATACCTCTTCCTTTCTTTTATTCTGAACACTTTCAAAAGTGCATCAGCCAAACGAACGCGGGGTTTACCCCTTCAGCGCGCCGATCATGACGCCCTTAACGAAGTACTTCTGGATGAAGGGATAGATGGCCAGCATGGGCGCGGAGGAGATGATGACCAGCGCATACTTCATGACGACGGTCAGATTTGCGCGCTCGGCGATGGCTTCAAGCAGCTTGGGGTCCAGTCCCAACAAGCCTTCGTCATCGATGGCCGCTTCGTTCATGATCAGGATGCGGCGCAGCACGAGGGAGAGCGGCTGATAAGCGCGCTTGGTCAGATACATCATGGCCGTCCAGTAACTGTTCCATTTGCCGACCGCATAGTACAGACACATCACCGCGATGATGGGCATGGACAGCGGAAGCGCGATTCGGAAGAACAGGCCGAATTCACTGCATCCGTCAATGCGTCCGGCCTCGTAAAGCTCCTCCGGAATGCTGTTGGAGAAGTAGGTGCGCGCGACGATCATGTTGTAGATGCTCAGACCGCCGGTGATAATCATAACCATGGGGTTATTGATCAGACCCAAATCCTTATAGAGCAGATAGGTCGGAATCATGCCGCCGCCGAAGTACATGGTAATCAGGAAGTACCACGTGATGGCGTTATGACCGAACATCTTCTTCTTGCTCATGACGTAGGCGCAGGGGATGGTCAGTATCAGCGCCCACATGGTGCCGAAAACGGTGTAGAAAATGGTATTGCGGTAGCCGATCCAAATATCCTGATTTTCAAACATGCCTTTGTAGGCGTTGAGCTGGAAGCCTACCGGCCAGAGGGTAACCTGTCCGGTGGCGACGGCTGTGTAATCGGAGAAGGACGCGATCACCGTGTAATACAGCGGATATAGGCAGATCAGCGTGATCAGGATGACAATCGCATTCACCACGAAGTCAAAGGAGGTAAATTGATCAAGGTGAGACCTTTTGACTTGTTTTTTACTCATATTTGTACACGCTCCCTTTATCAGAACAGACCCGTATCGGTCACGGCCTTGACGATCTTGTTGGAAAGCAGCAGAACCAGAATGTTGGCGATATTGTTAAACAGGCCGATCGCCGAGGAATAGCTGTACTGCGCCTGAAGCAGACCGATGTTGTAGACATAGGTGGAAATCACCTGAGAGGCGTCCAGATTCAGGTCGTTCTGCAGCAGGAAGATCTTGCTGTATCCGACGGAAAGCAGGCTGCCCGTCTGCATGATGAAGGTGATGGCGATGGTGGGCAGAATGCCCGGAAGGTTGACGTGGCGGATGATTTGCAGGCGGTTTGCGCCGTCGATTTTCGCGGCCTCAATCAGCTCGGGCGAAATGCTCGCCAGTGCGGAGATGTAGAGGATGGAGCTCCAGCCGAGGTTCTGCCACACGCCCGACCATACATAGATGGAGGAGAAGTATTCAGGCCTCGCCATGAAATGAATGCGCTCGCCGCCGAGCAAGGTAATGACGCTGTTGACCGGGCCGTTGGCGCGGTCGAGCATCATCATGACCAGAGAGCAGACGACAACCTCGGAGAGGAAGTGCGGCGCGTAGGTGAGCATCTGCGCGGTCTTCTTGAGCTTGAGATTGCGCATCTCGTTGAGCAGAAGCGCAAAGATGATGGCGCAGGGGAAGGTGCACAGCGAATACAGCGTGATGGACAGCGTATTGCCGAACAGCTTCTTGAACTCCGGATAGGAGATGAAGCGGATAAAGTGCTTCAGGCCGACCCATTCGCTGCCGGTGAAGCCCTTGGACGGACGGAAATCACGGAACGCGATTTGCAGACCGTAAATCGGGAAATACTCAAAAATAAGGATATAGACGAGAGCCGGAAGCAGCAGGACATACCACTGCCAGCTTTCCGCGAGCCTCTTTTGGACGTAGCGCCATGTGATTTTCGTGCGAACCTTCGGCTGCAACGCCGTTTTCTCTTTCTGCATCAATTATGCCTCCCCATGTATGAACCTGTCGTATGCCCTCAAAGCAGGGCGAAACGACGCCGACTGCTCTCATGCAGCGTATCGACTATAAACTATGTCCATTGTATACAATTTTTAGACGGAATGCTATGTACTCATTTCGCTTTTTTGCTTGTAAAATGTTTGCCTGATTATGCAAACTGCTTTTGTGGGCCGGAGAGGCAGCGAAAAAGCCCCGGCTCTTCAAGCATGAGCCGGGGCGGAAGTGGAAAACGGAAAAAATCAGCCGACGATCTCGTCGATGAGCGCAAGCTCCTCCGCGGTGAAGGCGGGGCCGGAGAGTGCGGCGACGTTTTCGATGATCTGAGAGGGACGGCTTGCGCCGATGAGCGCGGAGGTAACGACCTCGTCGCGCAGCACCCACTGCAGCGCCATCTGCGCCAGCTTCTGGCCGCGCTTCTGAGCGAGCTCGTTGAGCTTGGCGATCTTGGCAAGCTTATCCTCGGTGATGGAGGAGGGCTTGAGGTAGCGCGGGTCGTGCGCGGCGCGGGAATCCTCCGGGATGCCGCCCAGATACTTGCCGGTGAGCAGGCCGTTCTGCAGCGGGGCGAAGCAGATGCAGCCCACGCCGTCCTCGCGCAGCACGTCCGTCAGGCTGCCCACGCCGTCCATCGGCTCTTCGATGTGGCGTTTGAGCATGGAATAGCTGGGCTGATGGATGAGC
>CAZACG010000043.1:0-8583 GCA_964483645.1 uncultured Oscillospiraceae bacterium
GTCCAATCACTTCCTCGATTTCCGCTTTCACCTCGTCCGGGCGCGCGCTGGGCAAATCAATCTTATTGATGACCGGAATAATCTCCAGGTTATGCTCCAGCGCCATGTAGACGTTGGCCAGCGTCTGTGCCTCCACGCCCTGCGTGCTGTCCACCACCAGAAGCGCGCCTTCGCATGCCGCCAGTGCGCGGGAGACCTCGTAGGTAAAGTCCACATGGCCGGGGGTGTCAATCAGGTTGAGCGTGTATTCCTGCCCGTCCTTCGCCTTATACTTCATATGCACGGCCTTGCTCTTGATGGTGATGCCGCGCTCGCGCTCCAGCTCCATGGAATCCAGAATCTGCTCGACCATCTCGCGCTTTTCATAAACGCCCGTCCTCTCCAGCAGTCTGTCAGCCAGCGTCGATTTGCCGTGGTCAATGTGGGCGATGATGCAGAAATTGCGGATGCTCTCCATGCGTGTATTAGCCAATTGCGTATCCTCCGTTTTCCTGATTTAAAAAACGCCTGCCCATGCCGCAGCCTGCAATAAAACAAGGCCTAAAACCAGCATGAGACTCGTCGTCAGGCGATGATAAGACGTGTGCGTCCCGCCCAGCGCCGTAATCATCTCCGATTCATGGGATAAAAAGAGCAGCACAGCGCCCAGCGCTGCGGCAAAACCGCCGACGGCAAGCGTCGGCGTCCGCGCCATTGTTGACGCCGCCAGCGCAATGGCCGCCGCCGCCATCAGCGCCGGAAGGACGCCAAGCAGCCCTGCCAGCACGCGCAAAAATGCCTTTTGCTTTCGATTGAAGGCCACCAAAGAAGCAAACAGCGCAAAATGCAGCGTCAGTGTGACGGCCATTGCGCTTTGCAAAACGATGTTAATGGGCAGACCGTCGTGAGCATAACCCGCAAAGCAGACAAGCAGCAGTGCTCCGTGAGCAAGCGCACGCAAGAACATCGCGCATAGATACTGTTGCCTGACCCCTGCGCTCACGGGTGCATAAGACTGCTCCATTCCCTCCGCCAGCCACAGCAGACAAAGCGCCAACGGCATCACCGCGCTGCCTGCGCAAACCACGCCGCATACGGAAAGCGCCAGCAAAAACAGCAGCGTAGCAAAGCGCGCAGACAGGCTTCTTTCCTCCGCTCGCTCAAGCGCGGCACGGATATGCGCGGGCATGTCGCTGAGCTTATCGAGCTGCTCCTGTCCGCGCGCAGCAGTTTGCTCCATCAGCTGATTAACATTGTCCTCGTTGCTAATCTGTCCGGCCATACCGGCAATCCTGCGCATAGCCGCGCCCGCATACAGACGAATACGCCAGCCCGGACCGCCGGACGTCAGACGGATCATCCATGGCGAAAGAAATCGCGGCACGGCGGTGCAAAGCTTATCCACGTATCGCTCCACAATCTCGTCTAGCAATTCTTCACACCCTCCTTTTCCGCGTCTTACACTGTTTTATCTTTTCAAAGCACCGATTTGCTGATATAATGAAGCCATTCCATTTCAAAGGAGTGCGTCCTTTCATGTCCGAGCTACTCTCAAAAACCGCTTCCGCGCTTGAAGCGCGAGGCTTTGAAACCCATGTATTTGCTACTGCCCGACAGGCTGCCGATTTCGTCCTTTCGGATATCGCCGACGGCGCAAGCGTCGGCATCGGCGGCAGCTCAACCGTCAAGGAACTGAACCTTGATACGCGTCTGCGCGAAAATGGGCATACCGTCTTCTGGCATTGGGGCGTTGACGCCGGCCAAGCGGAATGCATGCGCCGCAACGCCATGAACGCGCCGGTCTATCTCTGTTCAGCCAACGCGCTGACAACAAACGGCTTGATGGTTAACATCGACGGCACAGGTAACCGCGTCGCCGCCATGTGTTATGGTCCGCAGACAGTTTACATGCTGATCGGCCGCAACAAGATCGTCAACGGCGGCTACACACAGGCCGTCAAGCGCATCAAGCAGGTCGCCTGTCCACTCAATGCCCGCCGCTTGGGGCTGGATACGCCCTGCGCCAAGGACGGCCAATGCAATGCTTCCGAATGCAGGCAATCCATGTGCCGCATGATTCTCAGCAGCGAACAGGCTGCCTCCGGCAAGCGCACCGTCGTCCTGCTGATTGACGAAGACATCGGCTTCTGATCTCCGGTCGACTTCAGGGAAGCTGTCAGGATCGCCTCAAGGCATACGAAGAGGCTGATCCCGACAGCTCCTTTTGTTTTTGTATCCAAAGCTGCGTCAAGCGCCATGCGCGGTACGAAAGCGCGCATTCAAGACGCTTTACCGTTTTGCGCCCTTTACGCCTGCGGCAACCTTTTGCAGAATCGTAGAATCAAACGCATACACATTGCGATTCTTGTCCGCATGCGCCTGAAGCGCGCCCTCAATCATCTTCTCCACCAAATCCGAAAAACTGACGCCGCATTCCTTCCACAGATAGAATGCCAGCGAACCGGGAATGGTGTTGGGCTCGTTGACAAAGAGCATATCGTTTTCATCGAGGATAAAGTCGATACGCACCGTGCCGCGACAATCCAGCAGCTTGAATATTTCACAGGTCATCGTCTGAATGCGCTGCGTCAGCTCATCCCCGATGGGTGCAGGCACTACGCGGGACAGGCTCTTCATGCCCCGGCTGCTCTCGCCCTTTGTACCGGCGTTGCGCAGATACTTTTCAAAGAAGTTCAAGAATTTTTCGCCGGTGGACGGCACAGGCATTTCACACACGGAGGCTCGCACATCCTCGCCATAGCCCAGCGCCGCACAGTTGATTTCCACGGGACTGGCAATGCCTACCTCGACCAAAATGCGGCGGTCATAGGACGCCGCCAGATCCAGCGCGCTGCCAAGCTCTTCGCGATTATTCGCTCGGGATACGCCAATGGAGGAGCCCAGGGACGCAGGCTTGACAAACGCCGGGTATTTGATGGTTTTCTCGATTTTCTCGATGATTGCCTCGCGCTCTCTGACCAGCTGATCGCGTGTAAACCACACGAAATCCAGCACGGGATAGCCTGCGTCGCGCAGAATCTGCTTCATGGCAATCTTATCCATGCCAATGGCGGAACCCAGCACGCCTGCCGAAGCATACGGAATGTTCGCCATTTCAAGCAGTCCCTGAAGCGTGCCGTCCTCGCCGTGCATGCCGTGCATAACCGGAATCGCCACGTCGATATGCGCCACAGGCGCGGGAACCTTGGCAAATAATCCGGCGCGCTGCGGCGGCCACGCCCACAAATCGCCCGCATTCGCGCTCACATCCAGATTCACACGCGTAATCCCCTTCGCCATAGGATTGAAATGACGGAAGGTCTCTATGTTTGTCAGCGCTTCGCCCGTGTACCACAGGCCCTCGCGGGAAATATAGATCGGAATGATGGGATATCCCTTCGCCTTGGCCGCCTCAATCAGCTGCATGGCAGAGACGATCGACACATCGTGCTCGCAGCTTCGAGAACCAAAGATCACCGCAACATTCATTTTGCTCATATTCAGATCGCTCCTCACTCGCTGTAATTATCCGGCAAATCATTTTCATAGAGCACTACGTCGCCCGATTTCATCATCGTATGCAGCAGCTTCGTGCTCTCCTCAAGACTGCCGACCACATGGATATTCTCTTGCGCAAAACCCGACGAAATCAGCCCGTCCACGATCGGTTGCGTGTGCTTCTTGCCCACAAGAATCGCCATATCCACGCTTTGCGCCATCTGCTCGCCAAAGGATCGGTTGAATTGATCCTCTTCGCCGCCCAGCTCCACCATGCCGGGCGTAACGATGATGCGCCTTCCCGGAAAATCCTTCAAAACGCGCAGCGCAGCCCTTGCGCCGACTGGATTGGCGTTGAACGCATCGTCAATGATGCTTACGCCGCTGCCGCCGCTGAGCAGCTCAAGCCTGTGCTCGACCGGCTGACAGCGAGCCACGCCCTGCGCAATCTCGGATAGATTCATGCCCAGCAGCTTTGCCACCGTGCAGCATAAAAGCAGATTCGCGATGGAATGCTCGCCCAACAGCCGAGTTTCGACCTGCCGCTTTTCGCCCGTTTCTCTGTCTTCCAGCACAAAGCGCGTCCCCCACGGGCCGCACGCCATATCGCCGGCTGCAATCAGATCCCCGGGCATAACCTTGCATGCGAGCGGACAGCGCGCATACAGCTCCTCGCAGATCGCGCCGTCGCGGGCAAAGACGGCCTTTCCATCCTTGGGTAAGCCTTCAATCAGCTCATATTTGGTGTCCCGCACGCGCTCAATACTGCCAAATGTATCCAGATGCTGCGGACCGACGGAAGTCAGCAAGCCGATGGTCGGATGTACCAGATCCACCAGCTCCCGAATGTCGCCCACGTGTCGCGCGCCCATCTCGGCGATGAACACCTGATGCGCGCTTGTAAGCTGCTCGCGGATGACGCGCGTCACGCCCATGGGCGTGTTGAAGCTCGACGGCGTAGCCAACACGTTGTATTTGACAGACAGGATATCCCGCAGCAGGAACTTGGTGCTCGTCTTGCCATAGCTGCCCGTAATACCGATACGGATTAGATTCGGCTGCGCGTCCAACCTGCGTTTGGCGTCATTCAAAAACTGCTTGTTGATATGCGTCTCCATCGGCTGCGCGCTCAGGGCGGAAAGCGCAATGAGCAGCCCTTCAAAGGCCGGGAGCAGATACGCCAGCACCGTGGGAAGCGTCGCACAGCTCACGGCGAGAACTGCCGCAACCAGCGCCGTATGCACGCAGAGCAGACGCTTGACACGCTCGGTTATAACAAAAGGCTTCTTTGCCTTCTCCCGCTTGGCTCTGCTCGCCATCAGCGCGGCAAACAGCGCAAGCAGCGTCAGCCGAAGCGTCGGCGGCGTTCCCAGCACAACCAGCGCAACCCCCAGCGCCGCGAGCGCCACGCACGGCAAAAGCGCCTTGCGCGCATTGCGCCTCACACTTTTAAAATATCCCGGAAGCTGGTAGCTTTCCAGCTGAAAATAATGCAGCATACGCCAGCCCACCGCCACGCAGCAGCCGGTCAGCACCATAATTTCCAGCAGCGTCTTGATCAGCGTCATTCTCTACCCTCCAGCAGAAAGCTCTTCACCACGCGCAGGAATGTATCGCTGCGCTCCAGATATGCAAAGTGCCCCGCGCCCGCCTCCACAACAAGGCCCGCATCCGGGATCTTCTCCTCCATGACCTTTCCCATCCACAGCGGCGTCTCGGTATCCTCCGCGCCCCAATACAGCAGCGTGGGCGCCTGAATCCTTTCAAGCACATCCGTCAGATCAAGAGCAATCACTCGATTGAACGTTTGGCGCATTTCGCCCGTTAGCACGCGATAATCCGGCGAGCCGAAGCGCTGAATAAGCGCCTCGCGTCCCTTGGCCGGCAGCTCGCCAAACAAATGCGTTTTATCCATCAGATTGACCGCTCCACGCAGCCCCTTGTACAACCGCTGCTTTGCGGTAGCTTTTCCGTCGGCAGGCTTCTTCACGCCGGCCGCGCCGGTCAAAATCATCCTGCCTACAAGTTCAGGATATGTTGCCGCCAGCAAAATCGCTACGCGCGCGCCGAAGGAATGCGCCACGATGTCGCAGGGCGCAAGCTCAAGCCTGCGAATCACCCGCGCGGTCATCTCCATGTATTCCGGCACGCCCCACGGCTTGGGCGGCTGAGCCGCCTTTCCGTTTTTGCCATGTCCGGGGAAGTCAATCGCCGCCACGCGCATCTTCGCGCTCAGCGTCTGTTGTACGGTGCTCATCATCTGCGCAGAGCAGCCCCAGCCGTGCAATAGCAGCGCGCCTCGGCCCGCACTCCCGCTTACTGTGACGTCCACCTCGGCTCCCATGATTTCAAGCAGCATGTCCTCGCTCCCATCCGCAGACTTTTCCATATTTATAAGCTATTATATTGTACTCCAAATCGCGCCAAAAGAAAAGGGGGAAGCGCCGATTTGGCTCTTCATCCCCTCATTGATCCTTATCTTCGTCCCAAGCGCGCCCCTCGCGCAAGTCTTTATCCGCCAAAGCCGCATTCCTCTGATGATTGCTCTCCCGTTTCAGGCTCGCCGTATTCGAATTCGCGGTACATAATCAACGCATCCTCGCGGTTATCCTCGTAATAGCGCTTGCGGTAGCCTACGTCCAAAAAACCGCAGTCATGATACAGTGCCTGCGCCGCCAAATTGGATCTGCGCACCTCCAAGGTCATCATGCTCATGGAATTTTCCTGAGCCAGCGCAATCAGCGCCTCAAAGATCCGCTTTCCATAGCCCATACGCCGATAGTCCGGATGCACCGCCACGTTGCATACATGCGCCTCGTCGAGCACAAACCACATGCCCGCATACGCCAGCACACGCCCTTCTCCGTCATCGAGCACCAGCCAGCGCGCCACGACGTTTTCCTTCACATCGTGAAGAATCGATTCTTCGCTCCACGGCATGGCAAAGCAGAGCTTTTCGATCTCATGAATCTGCGCTACGTCCTCTTCCCGGATCGCGCGAACAAAGGGTTCAGCCATGCTTTGCAGCCTCCCGCGCAGCCCGCTCGCGCTCCGCCTGCGGTGCGCGCAGATAGAGCGGAAGCAGCGTGATATAATCCGTTTCCTCGTCCGCACGAACGCGCTCTGCGCGCTCGGCTGCCAGCGCACAGGCACAACCGGCGCGAAGCCCCATATGCGCCGGCGGCGCAAAATGCGCGCGCTCGCCCAGTCGCGCTCGAATGAGTGCTTCAAAGACCGGCGCTCCGTCGCCGGTAAACATCGCATCCCTTCCCGTTGCCTCAACGCGGTCAAGGAAGACGGAAAGCTTTTCCGCCGTATCCTCCATCAAGCGAACGGGCGGAAATCCCGCCTCAAACATCGCGCCATAGACCTGCTGAGCTCTCGCATCGAGAATCGGACAGACCACGCCGTCAAAGTCCGCGATATTCGCCGCCAGCGCTTCAAGCGCATCCACACCGATGCAGGGCTTTCCCTTGGCATGCGCCAGAGCCTTGACGGTTGACACGCCGATGCGCACGCCGGTGAATGAGCCCGGCCCGACGACCGCGCCAAACAGATCAATGTCTTCCATCGTCATGCCCGCAAGCGTCAGCGCAGAATCGAGCATCGGCATAACCCGCTGACTGTGCGTCAGACCGCTGTTTAATATCGTTTCGCACACCGGACGTCCATCCTTCATCAGCGCCACGCCGCACGCCGGGCCGGACGTATCAATCATCAAGATATTCATGTCCATCCTCCATCGTCTTTATGATTTCCTCCAGACGCGATTCGTCAAAACTGCCCTGCGGCGTGAGGGTTATCTCCCTCGCCAGTCCCTCCTGCGCATAAGCAAGCTCAACCAACAGGGCGCTTTCGGGCATCGCACCCTGCGCCATCTGCGGCCACTCAATCATGGCCGCGCCGTCCATCGGCGGAATAAACTCCTCAAGCCCCATCTCATAAAGTTCATCCTCGTTCTCGAGCCGATAGAGGTCAAAATGATACAGCTTCATCCTCTTTCCATCGTGAATGTTGAGAATGGTAAACGTCGGGCTGGGCACAGGGCCTTCCACGCCCATGCCTCGCGCTGCCGCGCGAGTAAAGACGCTCTTGCCCGCGCCCATTTCGCCCGTAAGCAGCACCACATCGCCGGGACGCAGGCATGCGCCCAATGCCCACCCCAAGCGCATGGTCGTCCCTTCATCTTTGACATAGAGGGTTTTCAAGTCAATTCACCCGTTTCAAATTCTTTCTTCGCGTCAGCCCTTGCGATGCAGGAGCGGAGAAACGCGCTTATAGAGCAGATACGTCACAAAGCTCAAAACTGCCGCCTTGAGGATATTAAACGGTGCGGTAATGAAGACGACCAGCTTTCCTGTGCTGTTAACAAAGCCAAACACCGCCTGCCCCATGCCGATAATCGCCTCCAGCGGCATTCCCATGAGCACCTGATAAGCAGGAATGAGCATGAAATAGTTAATCAGCACGCTGCCCGCAATCATGAGCACGCTGCCCGCGAACAGCGCCTTGAGCGCGCTTTTGCGATTCTTCCCGCTTCGATAGATCAGGCTTGCCGGAATCACATAGCAGGAGGACATCAAAATATCGGCCAGCTCGCCCACGCACATCGTGCTCGTGCCGAGCATATGCACAAGGTTCTTGACGACGATCACGGCAAAGCCCTGTATCGGGCCCATCGCAAAGCCCGCCAGAATCGCAGGCAGCGTGGACAGATCCAGCTTGTAAAAGGCAACTACCGGAATCTCGATATAGAAGAGAATCACGGCCATGGCAGATAAGATACCGCAGCGAGTCAACGTAAAGAGGGTTGCGTCGCTTTTTCTCATGGAATACTCCTTCTGCGCAATATGCGCATGCTTTTTCTGAACGCACACAGCCCCTGAAAGCAGAGCGATCAGGGGCTGATATCATCAGCAAAGCGCAAGGAGAACACTCTTCTTCCATCCAGACTGTACTGTCGGCTCCGGAGTCTCACCGGATCAGCCGTTTCGGCTCGCGGGCTTTACCGCCGGTAGGGAATCGCACCCTGCCCTGAAGATCTCTCAAAGGATTGTGATTCAGTTGCCCTTATTATATGCGCCGCTCTTTTTCCTGTCAATAGAG
>CAZACG010000044.1:0-8555 GCA_964483645.1 uncultured Oscillospiraceae bacterium
CTACCGAGCTGGTGGGTGAAAAAGGATGACAGCGGCACTTTGGGATTTTATTTGCAACGAGCGCAGTCCGAGCAATCGGGCTGCGTTTTGTGATATAAATGCTCGGCGGCACATTTTTCGAAGCGGCATTTGATCATGCAGCAGCTTTACGCCTGTTGCTTGTTGTTTGAAACAATTCCGGATACAAAAAAGGGGCTGTCAGAATAAAAACATTGATTCGAAGAAGGATGAAGCGGTTTGCGGCTGAAGGCTTCCAAAGGATGAATGGAAAGCGCTTTGGCGGGGGGATGAAGGGACAAAACCGTACCCTCAAGCGCAAGCCGGGCTTTGAATCATTTTCTTAGAATGTTTGCGTTTATCCTGACAACCCCTCAAAACAGATTTTACCAGTCCTGCTTGCGGGCAATGAAGCTTACTTTTTGACAGCTCCATAGGATTTGGCGACGGCCTTTGCGCCGGCAGTCATTTTCTTGCTGCCGTCATCGAACAGCCAGATGGCGTCCACGCCGTCGAGCGATTCGATGAACGCGCGGGATTCCTCGTAGGGCATCAAGAATGCTGCGGTGGAGAGCATATCGGCCAAGCCGGAATCCTCGGTGATAATGGAAACAGAACGACAGTACGAGCCGGGCATGAGCGTGTCCGGGTCAATCAGATGATGATAGCGTTTGCCGTCCACGGTGTAATAACGCTGATAATCGCCGGAGGTGACCACGGAGCAGTTGGTCAGATAGAGCGTCTCCACGATATCGGATAGGCCGAGCGCATTGCCCTCCGGGTCTTGGATGCCTATGCTCCAGCATTTGCGTCCGTCCTGCGGAGGATTGCCCATGCGAACATTGCCGCCGGCACTGAGGATGAAGGAGGGCATATCGCTGGAGAGCAGCGTCTGAGAAATAGCCTCGGTCGCATAGCCCTTGGCGACTGCGCCGACGTCCAGCTTGAGCAGGGGATCGGCATAGTATACGGTCATCTTCTCGCTGTCAAGAATCAGATCTGACAGATCGACGTGCTTGGCGGCCGCTTCAAGCTCCTTCATAGGGGGCAGCTTCGCCTCAGAGGGATGATCAAGCCCCTCCTCGCGATAGGTATGCCAGAGGGAGAGTACGCTGCCCATGGCGATGTTGACCTGCTCTTGACAGGCTTCATAATGGCTCTTGCAGAAGGTCAGCAGATGAAAGAGCATGGGATCCACGGCGATGGGTTCCTTAGATGCGCGCTCATTGAGCGTATAGACGCTGATGATGCCCTCATCCTCGTAGCTGTGATAAGTGTCATAGAGCTTGTGACATTGCCGATACATGTTGTGAACAAGCGCTGCATGCTGATTGAAAACTTCTTCGCTTTCGGCATAGCCGATCAGCGTGATGACCGTATCGAAGGTGTCGGCGAACACGACGCTGTATTTATTCATCTTGGCGCTTGCGCTACAGCCGGAGCACAGGAGCAGCGTGAGCAGAAGCAGACAGACAGCCAGTTTTTTCATAGCGGAAAAGACCTCCGAAATTTAAGGTTCATTTATTATATCAGATATCGCGGCGCTTCACAAGGCGAAGCCAATGGAAATGCGTTGCAGCAAAGGCTTTTGTGACAGGCATTGGCAGGGCGAAGACGATTTACAAACAAGGTGAAAGTATGTTACAATGCCATTGCTTTTGTAATGCGTTGGCATTGCGCAAAGCGCGTATCCTGACGAAAGAGGTTGATTCATCATGGCAACAGTGCGAAAAAAGAGGATCGTGACGCTGCTGTTTATCCTGTGGGCGGTATGCATGTCATCGGCGCATGCATGGGCAGACAGCGGTATTGCAGCGGGTACGACGGTGTCGGGCACAGTCCGGGTGTATCTGTCCTCGATCGGATCAAAGAATAGCGTGGATTTAACCATTGACGGAAGCTATACCATTGGCGCAGACAGCACCCGCGCGCTTGATCGGGGCGAAAGCATTTCGGTGCTCAACAGCGGCGGCACGCTCGTGCTCTACAGAAACGGGCAGAGCGAGACGATGGGCAGCCGATTCAAGCTCCGGCGCCATCAGAGCAGCGCAGAAAACGGCGTACGGATTGCGCAGGCTCGCTATCCGTCCAATCTTTATCCGGGCGATATTGAATTCATTGCCAAGGGCGGCAATGTGCAAATCATCGTGCATGTGTATATGGAGGACTACATGCGCGGCGTGCTGCCGTATGAAATGGACAATTCTTTCCCGCTTGAGGCGCTGAAGGCGCAGGCCGTCGCCGCCAGAACCTATGCGCTGAAAAAGATGAGCGCACAGGCGGCGACCTATGACGTGGTGGATACCACCAGCGATCAGGTCTACAACGGAACGCCTTCGGGCAATGCGCGCTGCGCGCAGGCCGTCACAGAGACGAGCGGCATTGTCGGCACGGTGAACGGCGAATACATGGCCAGCTATTATACGGCCTCCAACGGCGGTCAGACGGAGTCCGTCGCCAACGCATGGGGCAGCGGCTCGTATGCGTATCTTCAGGTCAGGGATGATCCCTACGATCTGCGAAACGGCGCGTCAATCGCTAAGTCTGTCACTTTCTATAAGGATGGAACGACGAGCGTGCCTGCGCTGACACAGCTTTTGCGAGAGGAAGCGGCGGCTGCGCTGGGCGTCTCATCGGTGACCATTGAGCGCATTACTTCGGTTACGCCGCACTCTCCCAAATATGACGAACCGTCGCGCGTGTATAAAAAGGTGGATGTAGGTCTGAGCCTTTCGGGTTATGGACAGATGACGGTTACGCTGGATTATTTTGCTCAGATTGAGAGCCTCTGCTCCATGTCCATCAATGTGCTCAAGAATGAGACGCTGTCCGTTTCCGAGACGGTCGGCGGCTATAAGCTCACAGCGCGACGCTTTGGACATGGCGTGGGTATGAGCCAGCGTGGCGCGCAGCAGATGGCTGCGGAGGGGCTGAGCTATGATCAGATTTTGGAGTTTTACTATCCGGGGCTTGTGCGCACGCGTTATACGATGACGCGCACGCTGCTCCCGGCGCTGGATGGATCCTCGGGGGCTGTGAATGAGCCGGTTTCAGATTCCGGAACGGCGATTGTGACGCTGTCCAATCCGCTGAGCAGCCTTAATTTGCGCAAGGAGCCGAATGCGTCTTCGTCGATTCTGGCGACCATGGCGCATGGTACGCAGATTACGCTTCTGTCCATGAACAGCGCGTGGAGTCGCGTACAATACGGCACGCTGAGCGGCTATGTCAAAAATGAGTACATCAGTGTGCAGGAGGACGGGGTTGATGAAACGCCCTCCGGCGTGGTATCGCGCGGAACGGCAACCGTCGCGCTCTCCGATGAAAGCCAGACGCTCAATCTGCGCGCAGCGCCGACGCTTGGTGCGGCTGTGCTTTCGCATCTGCGTCATGGTCAGACGCTGACCGTGCTGGAACGCTATGAGACGTGGACGTATGTGCAAATGGGCACGCTCACCGGCTATGTCATGAATGATTATGTGATCATCGAGGAAGAAGGCTCCGATGCGGGGCAAACGCCTTCCGACGAGGAAGAAAAGGACATGAGCGTGATCGGTCTGACGGCGATTGTGCTGCCATCCGACGGGCTTAATTTCAGGCGTGCGGCTTCGCTGAATTCCGGCATCGTCATGACGTTGCCGCAGGGCGCAATGCTGACGGTGACCGGCGCGCTGCAAGGCGGCTTTTATCCGGTTAGCCTTGGCGGCGTCGAAGGCTTTGTCGCCAAGGAGTACGTCTATGTGACGGACTTGACTCAGAAGGAAGAAACACCTGCGCCCGACGTAACGCCCAAGCCCGAGCAACCGGCCGGGATGGCGACGGTGACGGCTGTAGGCGGACTGAAGCTGCGCGAGGACGCGACAACGGATTCCGCAGTGCTGCTCACTATGCCGCTGGGTTCCAGCGTGCATATTCTGGGCGTGCTCCAAGACGGCTTCTATCCTGTTCGCTATGGCGAGACGACCGGTTTTGCCAGCGCGCAGTATCTGGATATGGGCCATAGCGCTACGCCGATTCCGGTGCCTACGTCAACGCCTACGCCGACCGTGACCGCTTCGCCTGTGCCGCCTGCCTCCGGTCCGGTGACGGGCAGAGTGGGCGTGGTGACGGCGGCAAGTGGTCTCAATCTGCGCAAGGATTCCTCTGTCTATGCCGATGTAGTGGCGACGCTGGGCTACGGCGTGAGCATAACGGTGACGGGCGAGCGTGTGAACGGCTTTTATCCCGTGCGTGTGGGAACACTCGGCGGCTATGTCAGCGCGCAATATGTAAGCTTGGGCGGCGATGCGCCTGCGCAGTCTACTGCGACGCCGCAGCCAACCTCAACGCCGCAGGCGGGCGCATATCGGGTGGTTGTGGAGAGTACGAACGGCCTGAACCTTCGTGCGCAGCCCTACGTGGGCAGCGAGGTGACATATGTGCTGCCCTATGGCACGGTGCTTACCGTACTGGGCGAGGCGGACAACGGCTTCCTGCGCGTGGAGTGGGCGGGCTACGCCGGGTATGTGTCCGGTCAGTACGTGACGCCGTTCGGCGCGCAGGGAGGAGAATAGCAGCAGCGGATCGTACCGAACCGGATCAAAGCTCATGATGGAGGATGACGAAGGATGAAGCAGTCCCAAAGTGTTTTCATTCATCCCGGGGAACGCATCGACGATCTTCAACGGAGCGGCCTGCGTATTCTGCAAAGAGAGGACGGCTTCCGCTTCGGTACGGACGCCGTGCTGCTGGCGGATTTTGCCGCAATCCGAAAGGGTGAACGCGCTGCGGATATGGGGACGGGAACGGGCGTTTTGCCGCTGCTTTTGTCCGCACGCGCGGAGGCAACATCGTTTGATGCATTTGAGATCCAGCAGGATGTCGCCGATATGGCGGCGCGCAGTGTTGCGCTCAATGGGCTTCAGCATCGAATTCGAATCCATCATGCGGATATTCGGGATGCGGCAGGGATCATCGGGCATGAGGTCTGCCGTTTAGTGGTCACCAATCCGCCGTATACAAAGGAGGGCGCCGGAATGGTCAGTCCGAAGCAAACGCGAGCGATAGCCCGCAGTGATTCGGATTGTCCTTTGACGGCGTGGATCGCCGCTTGCGCCCGCGTGCTCCAAAATGGCGGACGGTTGTGCTGCGTATTTCCTGCGCCGCGTTTTTTGGAGCTGTGCGACGCAATGCGCGCTGCGCATGTTGAGCCTAAACGCGTGCGTTTTGTGGTGTCAAGCCCACAAAACGCGCCTAAGCTTGTGTTGACGGAGGGGCTTAAGGGCGGGAGGGCAGGACTGCATGTCCAGCCGATGCTCATCACCCATGAAGCGGATGGGCGCTTCACGGAAGAGATGCAAAGAATATACGGGGAAATCTAAGCACAGTATGTGATGAATTGAATGCATAGCGTTTACACGGAAGCATAGTCCGCTTTGTCGTGAGAAGTCTGAATCAAAGCAGAAAACGCCGTTTGTTGACTCTGTCGCATAGCATTGCCAAGACAAAGGAAAACAGACAGGCGAAGAGCGCGAAGCCGGAGTCCGTCGCCAAATACAGCAAGAGTAACAGAAAGGCGCAAAGTAGATGGCGGACGAGCTTGGCGGGCGACAAGGCCAGCGCGCGAATGCGCTGCCAAGAAAAGGGCGTTTTTTGTCTGCGCGCATGTCGGGCGATTTCTTCATCTGTAGCGGGATGGAGCTTTCCGGCGATGAAAGCAAGCTGTCTGCCGGCGATCAGACGAATCGGCGGCTCCATCCATTCCGCCATGCGCGTTGCCGCGGGGGAAAAGCCGCCCGTAGAGACGAGCGCGCATTGGGCTGCGCCAGATTGAGTTCGCGCTCTGTGCGCGTTGAGCACTTCGCCTTCGCCGGCGACGGACCCTTGCGTGCATTGAGCGCAGCGAATAAGCCATGTTTCGCCTTCGTAGCGCATTTGATCGGATTGCGCTTGCTGCGCGTCCAGCGCGGCGCATAGAAGCGCGCAGACCTTCTCGCAGGCTTCGGTAAAGGGCATGAGCAGAATTTCTTCCAGAGCGATCATACCGCCTATGCGTTCGCGCAGCGCGCGCTCTCGATGGGACAGCGTGCGTTTTTGAATGAGCATGCCGGTGAGCAGCACAAGGATAAACAGCGCGCCGCCGGCGATCAGGCTGGCCGGGCTGCTCTCAAAGAGATTGAAGAAATAGAGCACGCAAAGCAAAAGAATGAGCGCGCGAAGGGCCAGCTTGTCAATCAGTGTGGCGGGGTGTGTCTTCAGGTCAAAGGGCGGCATACGAGCCCTCCTTCTTGCCATATAGGAAATTGAGCCAAGCATCGTGCAGCGAGCACTAAGCAGCGTTATGATGGAAACTGCTTCGGAAGAAGGTACGCGAGCTGTCCGCTTTTGTCATGCTCGGCAATCATAAGCCTATCTTTTGCGATTTTTGGAAATGTATGTGATTTGCTCTTTCGAAACAGGCAAAAATCTGGTATAATAATTTGCCATGCGTGAAGAGAAAGTAGGGATGAGCGGACATATGCAAAGAATCGGGCTGATGGGCGGAAGCTTTAATCCCGTGCATCTGGGACATCTGCATCTGGCGCGCGAAGCGCTCCGCCAAGGATGCGCAGATTGCGTCTGGCTGCTGCCCTCGGGTAATCCGCCGCATAAGCATGTGGGGCTTGCAAACAAGATGGACAGGCTGCGCATGACGGAATTGGCTGTCGAAGGCGAAAATGGTATAACGATATCGCGGGAGGAGATTGATCGCGATGGCGTGATCTACACGGTGGATACGCTGAAGCGATTGCATGAGACGACGCCCGATACGCATTTTGTCTACCTGATTGGCGCGGATACGCTGCGTGTGCTGCATACGTGGCGAAGTGTGGATGAGGTGATAAAGCTTTGTGAATTCCTTGTGTTCATGCGTCCCGGAGAGCGACAGTCGCAGATGGACTGTCTGCTTGCGCGATGGCAGGACGGGGGCGCAAGCATGAGGCTGCTTCACACGTATGCGCCGGACGTCTCTTCAACTATGATCCGCAAGCGAGTGCGAGCCGGACTTTCGCTTTGCGGACTTGTACCGGAGGCTGTTGAGGATTATATCCGCGAGCGTGGATTGTATAGAACGGAGGGCGATGACTGTGAAGCGTGATAAGATGGTGGAAAAGCTCAAAAAGACGCTGGACAGCCAGCGCTTTGCGCATACGCTCGGCGTGGAAAAGACCGCGGTACAGATGGCTCAACGCTTTGACGAGAATGAGGAAAAGGCTGCTTTGGCCGGATTGCTGCATGACTGTGCCAAGTGCATGACGCTGGCGCAGATGCAAAAAGCGACCAAGGGTCAGAACGTCGATTCCGTGATGAGCGAGTCGAAGGCGCTGATGCATGCATTGGCGGGCATGTGCGTGGCGCGCGACGTTTACGGGGTCAAGGATGAGCAGGTGCTTTCCGCCATCCGCTGGCACACTACGGGACATGGGCAGATGACCAAGCTTGAAAAGATTATCTATCTGGCGGATATGATCGAGCCGGGCAGAAAGCCGTATCAGGGGCTTGACGAGCTGCGCGCCGCCTGCATGCGCGACCTTGACGAAGCAATGCATATGGCGCTTTCAATGAGCCTTGAGTATGTGCGCGAACAGGGAAAGACGCTGCATCCCGATACCATGGCGGCGCTGCGGATGTATGAGAATGCGCTCGACTGACGGGCTGCGATTCAATGGCTATCCATAAACGGGCTGCTTGATGCGCAGCCGATGACAGAACAATAGGAGGAAACTATGGATCAACGAGAAATTGCGCTGGCTGCGGCCAAGGCGCTGGATGACAAGCGCGCGAAGGATATTGTTGCGCTCAAGGTCGATGAAATGACGGTGATTACCGATTACATGGTCATTGCTACGGGTCGCTCTGTGCCGCAGGTGAAGGCGCTCGCTGAGAATGTGGAGGAGGAATTGGCCAAGCATGAGCTGTTCGCCAAGCGCCGCGAGGGTCTTGCGGAGGGACGTTGGTGCGTGCTGGATTATGGCGATGTGATGGTACATATTTTCCATGAGCAAGATCGCGAGTATTATCAGCTGGAACGCCTTTGGTCGGACGGCACCAACGCGCTTGAGCTCAGTTTTGACGAGGATAAGGCGTGATCGTCGAGTGAAGCTTATTTATCGCAAAAATCGCTTCCTCGGCGCTTGAAAGGGGCTGATAGCCATGCGCGGCCATGCGCAAAGGGTTGCTGTTTCGGGGCTTTTGACCAGCTTGATGCTGGTGCTGGGCTTGATGGAACGTCAGTTTCCGTTAACGGCGGCGGTTCCGGGCGTTAAGCTGGGGCTGGCGAATTCGGTGCTGCTGTATAGTCTGTATATGTTGGGCGTGCGCCAGTCTATGGTACTCATGCTGCTCAAGGCGCTGCTCAGTTGGCTGATCTATATGAATATGAGCGCCATGTTCTATTCGCTTGCAGGCGGCGTGCTGTCGCTGGCGGCAATGATTTTGATTTCAAGAAGCTCCGGCGTAAGCGTTATTGGCGTGAGCGTGCTGGGCGCTGTGTTTTTCAACGTTGGGCAGACTCTGATGGCTGTGCTGATTCTTCATAC
>CAZACG010000045.1:0-7895 GCA_964483645.1 uncultured Oscillospiraceae bacterium
CAGTATGCCAAGGTTTTCTTTTCGGCTTTCGCTCCTTCGTGCGCAGCAAAAAGCCCCGGTTCAATCAAATATCCCACCCTCCAGCGCGCTTCGCGCCGAGAGGATATATTTGCTCATATCCAGCGGATCGACATTCCTGCGCTTGGCCGTCGCGCCCAGCTCAAGCGGGCACTCCTCATAGCCATGCAGCTTAACGCTCATTGCGCCGCGCCCGCTTGTCGCCGACGCGAGCGTGACGGAATACTCAAGGCTTGTCTGCACAGGCAGTCTCGCGTTCATGATCACGCGGTCACCGTCGCTGACGGTGTCCAGCACCTCGCCGCGCATCGCAGCAACGTCGCTCATCACGCGCCCCGCACACTCCGGGGGCAGCAAAAAGCGAACATCCAGAATCGGCTCAAGCAGCGTACTTCCGCCGCGGCGCAAGCCGTCCTGAATGGCCATAGGCGTAGCGACAATAAAATCCAGCGGATGCGTATGGATCAGGTGATGTCCGCCCTCGATCAGCGTAATCTTCACATCCGTCACCTGCCAGCCAAGCCGCCCCTGCGCGAGCGCTAAGGGCAACGCCTGTTCAACCTGATGCTGATATCGAGCCATAATATCCTTGAGCGGCACCTTGGATTCAAACGTCACGCCGCTCCCTCGCTCGCCCGGCTCAATGTCAAACTTGAGGATGGCCCAGCAGGGCTTGGGAGCCAGATAGGCGACAAAGCCCTCTGCCCGCTTGGCAATGGTCTCGCGGAAGATGATCGCAGGCTTGGTAAAGCTCACGCCAAGGTTGAAGCGCGTGCGCAGCAGCTCCTCAAGGATTTCCAGCTGAATCATGCCCATCACATGCAAATGCAGCTCGTTGAGCGTCTTGACATACTGAACCTGAAGAAGCGGATCCTCGCCCGAGAGCACCTCGCAGGCGGCGCGCAGCGCGTTCATCTCCTCGCTCTTTTCGGGAATCGCCTGCACGGTAATCAGCGGCGTGCGCAGCCTTCCGGGTTCAATCCTGCGCTCAATCGCCTCCGCACAGCCCAGCACATGGCCAATGGGCACATTGCCCAAACCATATACAATACCGATTTCACCGGCATTCAGGCAAGCCGCGCTGTTTCCATCCACATTGCGAATCTGCGTCACCTTCGCCTGAACAAGCTTCCTCTCGCCCGTCAGCGGATCCACGCCCGCAGGGAGCTGAACCACATCCCGATTTTCCAGTCTGCCGCCAAAGAGCCGCACCCAAACACTCCTGCCATGAAGCTTATCCTGCTGCGCCGCAAAGACCACGCCGCACAGCTCGCCCGCATCCTCCGGCTCCGGAAAACAATCGACAATCGCATCAAGCAGCGGCTCTACGCCCTCATCCTTGAGCGCGCAGCCGCAGAGCACGGGGAACGCTTCGCCCTTTTGGGCCAGCTGAGCAAACTTTTCGTGCAGTTCCTGCTGCGAAAAGCTCTCACCCGAAAGATAGCGCTCCATGAACGCATCGTCCGCATCGCAAACCGTCTCTGCAATCGCTTCGTCATCCTCCATCGACACCGCCTTTGAAGATAGCATGCGGCGAATTTGTCCCAGCACACGCGCCGCATTCGCGCCCTCCCTGTCCATCTTATTTAAAAAGAAGATTACAGGCAGCCCTTGCTCACGCATGGCCTCAAAGAGCACCTCCGTCTGCGGCTGCACGCCCTCTACGGCGCACACGACCAGCACCGCCGCATCCAGCGCCCACATCGAGCGCTCAACCTCTGCGGAGAAATCCACGTGACCGGGCGTATCAATCAGATTGATCTGCACGCCCTTCCAGCCAAAGGATACGCAAGTGGCTTTAACCGAAATGCCCCGCCTGCGTTCCACAGGCAGCGTGTCCGTGTGCGCCGTTCCGCTGTCCACACTTCCGCCGGAGCGTATCGCGCCTGCATGCAGCAAAATCTGCTCGGAAAGGGTCGTCTTGCCCGCGTCGACATGCGCAAAGACGCCGATGTTTCTCAGGTGCTTCATCTTTTTTCCGTCTCCAGTGGTCTTTCCGTGCATGAAGCAAAGCAGGGAGTCCGAGGGTTCGGCTTTCCCGAGCTCCGGACTCCCTTCCTTGCTTCACCTGTCAGAAAGTCATTCCTTTTGTCCGTTCTACTGTCAATCCCTTTACCAAGCTCCGTCCTCGTTCGGAACGCCGCAGGATTGCAGCATTTTTGTCTATGATGTCGCCGACGTTATGCCGGCGAGAATGCCGTCAGGATTACATTTCAATCAGCTCGTAGGCTCTCGTACCCAGACCGATCTTCTCCGCATGCTCAAGGCAGCTCTCCCACTCGGACTCCGGACGGGAATTGCGGAAATGATCGTTCCAGTCGTAGAAGTTGGCCTTCCTCATATTATCAGAGAGCTGGCTGTTCGGCATCGGCTCATTCTTCAGGCAGGCGTCCACGCACGCCTGATCCAGCGCAACCGGATCAAAGGAGCAGAACATGCCCACATCCGGCAGAATCGGCGCATCGTTCTCGCAATGGCAGTCGCAGTTGGGCGAAATATCCATGACCAGCGAGACATGGAAATGCGGACGGCCATCGACGACGGCCTTTGCATACTCGGCCATGCGGCGATTAAGCATTTCCACAGCGTTGCCCTCGACAAAGTGGATCGCGTCAAAATTACATGCGCCCAGGCAGCGTCCGCAGCCGAGGCAATGCTCGGTATCCACGGACATCTTTCGGGTCTCGCTGTTAAAGACAAGTCCCTCGTTCGCGCATTCCTTCATGCACAGCTTGCAGCCCCGGCAGGCGTCCTGATCGACGCTGGGCTTGCCGCTGTTATGCTGTTCGGCCTTGCCCGCGCGAGAGCCGCAGCCCATGCCGATATTCTTAATCGCGCCGCCGAAGCCGGTCGCCTCATGTCCCTTAAAATGGCTGAGGCTGATCAGAATGTCCGCGTCCATCACCGCGCGGCCAATCTTCGCTTCCTTGACATATTCGCCGCCCTGAACCGGCACAAGCACGTCGTCCGTGCCCTTGAGTCCGTCGCCGATAAGAATCGGGCAATCAACGCTCAGCGGAGAGAAGCCGTTTTCCCATGCGCAGTACAAATGCTCCAGCGCATTCTTGCGGCTGCCCGGATAGAGCGTGTTGCAGTCGGTCAGATAGGGCTTGCCGCCCAGCTCCTTGATGACATTGACCACGGCGCGCGCGTAGTTCGGGCGCAGAAAGCTCACATTACCCAGCTCGCCAAAGTGCATCTTGATGGCGACAAACTTTCCGTCCATATCTATCGTGCCGACGCCCGCCTTGCGAATGAGCTTCATCAGCTTCTTCGGCAAACCATCGCCTCCCGCAATGGTACGGAAATTCGTAAAATAAACCTTTGCCTTTTCCATGGTATCCTCCCCGGGCCAAGCCCGCATAACCAGAGTAATGCGCAGCGCGCGTTCCCTCTTCCAAAGCTGCTTTTCCTCTTGAAGCAGCCCCGTGCTCGCTGCTCACCGTTTTACAGTATTGCCTATACAGCAAAAATCCCGGGAGGAAGCCTCCCGGGAGATCATGCTTAGCCCTCGACAGCTTCCTTGAGCGTCTTACCCGGCTTAAACATCGGAGAACGGCGTGCGCCGATCTGAATCTCCTCGCCGGTCTTGGGATTGCGCGCCTTGCGAGCAGGACGCTCCTTGACTTCAAACGCACCAAAGCCCACGATCTGAACCTTCTCGCCGTTCTTCAGGCTCTCAGCAATGATTTCGCTCATCGCGCACAGGGCGGCTTCGGCATCCTTACGGGTCAGACCCGCCTTCGCGGCCATCGCCGCGCTCAGTTCATTCTTGTTCATGGTATAATGAATCCTCCTTAAACAACGCATCTGCGTGTAAGCTCGTCGCTTATGCATAATCCGCACGAAACGGCGACTATGACATATTCTACATGCTTTCCTCTTTTCCTGCAAGGGGAAAAGCGCAATTCCAGGAATTTTTTTCTTCCATATCAAGGCTTTTTGGCCTCTTCCTGTCTGCATCTTTCAAGCCTTTGGGCCGTCGCTGTGCGCAGCGCCGTCTCCGCGTCCAGATTCATGCCATGTGCCAGCGCCACGCAGCATTCGATCAACCGCCCCAGCTCCGTCTCCCCCGCGCTGTCCGCGCAGACCGCTTCGACCGCCAACCGCAGCTCCGCTATCGCGCTCGGCTTATCGCCTGCCTCCTGCAATCTGCGCAACACCTTCTGCGCGCGCATCAGTCCCGGCAGGGACGGCGCCACCTCCAAGGCGCGCTCAAGCAGCGTCTGCTCGCCTCGCTCCTTTTTCTTTGCATTCTCCCAGATAGAGACGACGGCCTGCGCATCCTTCGCCTTTGCACGGCCAAAGACGTGCTCATGCCTTGTGATCATCTTATGCGCCGCCATGCTCGTCACATCGCGGTCAGTAAAGCTTCTATGCTCCGCGCCGATGACGCTGTTGAGCACCACCTGTAAAAGCACATCTCCCAACTCATCCGCAAGCTTCATCGGGTCGTCCCCGTCCATGATCTCGGCCGCCTCGCAGGCCTCTTCGATCATGTATTGGCGCAGCGTATGATGCGTCTGCTCGCGATCCCACGGGCAGCCATCCGGCGCGCGAAGCCGCGTGATCACCTCTACAAAGTCATCATATGTGGCGCGCGAGCGCTCATAAACGCTCACAGTCGGCACAAGCACAGCCGTTCTGTGATCGTAATGCGCCTGTCTGTCCAAATCGCACAGCGCGATTCTCCGCGCTTCGGCGCGCGGCTGCGCAGCATCCTCCAAAAAGTATACCGTCATCTCATCTTCAAACAGATCGGAAAGCCAGAGCTTCACGTCCGAAGCGAGATAGCGGTTATCAATCTCGGTAATGACCTGCGGGCAGTCTGCCTGCACGCGAACGTGCTCCGTAGACAGCGCCGTTATCGTGCGCAGGTTCTCCGTGTTCACGCCATAGGGCAGCACAGCGCATGCGGCGTTCTGCGCCAGAGACACGCCGCCCACCACGCGCAGCGCGCAGCTCTCGGGCAGTATCTGAGCCAGTTCACGCACGGTCGCATCGCTCGCAGGCTCGCTGACCGCATAGCACACCGGCCCGTTTTCAGCGCGCGCTATTAAACTGCGCGCAATCAAGTCGCACAGCTCGTCAAAATCCTCGCATTCCTCGTAGAGCGCATCCAGCGTTTCAAACGCAATGCCTTCCTCCTTGAGCACCTTTGCCGCGCCATGGCGCGCCGTGCGCAGGATGAGCATCTGCGCACGCCGCATTTCGCCGAGCGCGCCGAGGGTTAAAAGCTCGCCGCTATCCGGCCCGAGCGATACAACGGTAATGATTCGCTGATTCGTCATTTTCTATTCTCTCCCATACACCGCAAGAAGCTGCCAGAAGTGAAACGGGCATTCTCAGTAGTCTGCGTCATGCAGCCGCTTTTTCCGAATCCCTGTTTTTTCTGACAGCTCTCTTGTTTACGCTTCCTTGTTCAGTACGCTTTCGATGATAAAGCGCGGACGGTGCTTTGTCTCATTGTAAATCTTGCCGATGTACTCGCCCACGACGCCCAGACTCAGCAGCTGAATACCGCCAATCAGCCAGATGGAGCCCATCAGAGAGGTCCAGCCTGCAGAGGTATTGCCCGTCAGTTTGGCTACGAGCGCATAGAGCAGCATCAGCAGGCTGACAATAAACACGATCACGCCCGCGCTGAATACCAGACGAATCGGCTTGACGGAGAACGAGGTGATGCCGTCGGCTGCGAAAGCCAGCATCTTCTTGAGCGGGTATTTGCTCTCGCCCGCAAAGCGCTCCGCGCGCTCATAGGTGACGGTCGTCCATTTGTAGCCAATCTGAGGCACAATGCCACGCAGGAACAGATTCACCTCGGAGAACTGAGCAAGGCCTTCAACGGCGCGGCGGCTCATCAGACGGTAATCCGCATGATTAAACACGATATCCACGCCCAGCGCCTTCATGACCTTGTAAAAGCCCTCGGCGGTAAATCGCTTGAAGAAGGTATCCGTCTCGCGCTTGCTACGGACGCCATAGACCACCTCGTAGCCCTCGTGATACGCATCAACCATGCCGTCCACAGCATGGATATCGTCCTGAAGATCGGCGTCCATCGAAATGATCATATCAGCGTAATTGACCGCCGTCAGCAGACCCGCCAGCAGCGCATTCTGATGACCACGATTGCGCGAAAGATTGACGCCGGAGAAATACTGCGGCTCCTGCTCATGCAGCTTGGCAATGATCGGCCACGTATTGTCGCCAGAGCCGTCGTTGACAAACATCACGCGGCTCTTCTCGCTGATCTTGCCCGCAGCCATCAACTCCTGCAGCTTAGCGCGCAGACGCTTGCTGGTTTCAGGCAGTACCTCCTGCTCCTTGTAACAGGGAATCACGATGTACAGCGTATTCTCTTTCTTCATGCGTAGCTCTCCTTCCCCATAAGCTCCGGTTTCAGACGCCATTGCTCTGACCGAGCAGATTATCCCTCAATGCCGCAAGCTCGCTCGCGCTGCGCGAGAGCGCCGCAGCCGCGCCGCTGAGCATTTTATCCGTATGCACGCAAGCCTGACTGTAAATGCTATCCGCATCCTTTTCGGCACGTTCGCGCGTCTCCATGGCATATGCCTGCGCCCTGCGCGTGATCTCGTTTTCATCCACCAGCCGCTGCGCCTCCTGCTGGGCGGCAAACACGATCTGCTCCGCGCGCTTTTCCGCATCGGCAACAGAGGCATTCGCCTGCTCAAGCGCCTTTTGGCGCACCAGCTGATCGTATTGATCCGCGCCCACGCGCACATCTCGATCATACTGCTGGGCGGCCGCAACCGCCTTTTGGTATTCCGCCTCTGCCTGCGCTGCCGTAGTATCCGCAGCGGCCTTCGCCTCGGAGATAATCTGTTGAGCGTTCTTCATGACCTCGTGCGCCTGCGTCAGCGCCTCGGGCAGCACGGCACGCAGCTGGCTGATCAGATCAGTCATCGCATCCGTTTCCATAAAGCAAAGATTCTTTCGCAGCGGAACGCGCGGCGAATCGTCCACCTTGCGATCCAACAGATCAATAACGCGCATCGCCTGCGAAATTCTCTCGCCGCCGCCCGACCTCTGTCTTGCCGCCTGTATGGCTCGCTGCGCGTCGACGCGCGCCTGCTCCTGCTGCGGCGTTACGCGCTGCGCCTCTTCCTGCTGCTCCATACTCTGCTCTCTTTGATCCATATGATCCTCCTCACTCACGGGCGCGCGCCAGCGCCCGGAGAATGTCCTCTGCCGTCCCTTCCGGCACCATATTGTCGATATCGCCGCCAAAGGCGGCAACCTGACGCACGATACTGGACGATATGCTCGCAAAGCGCTCGCAAGTCGTCATCAGCAACGTTTCCACGCCGCCGATCATCCGATTGATCTGCGCTATCTGGTATTCCGATTCAAAATCTCCAAGCGGTCGAATGCCCCGCACGACGGCCTGCGCGCCCACCTGCGCCGCGCATTCAACCAAAAGGCCGTCATGGGCGATGACCCTGACGTTCGCAAGCCCCGAGCACGCCTTTTCAAGTAGCTTCACACGCTCCTCGACCTTTAGCGCGCCCCGCTTGTCGGGATTATGCATCACCGCAACATAGAGCGTCCGGCACAGGCGGCTTGCACGTTCAATGATATCCATATGTCCGCGCGTGACGGGATCAAAGCTCCCCGCGTACAGCAGCGTCTCCATCGCTCGCATCCTCCCGCTTCGCGCGCCTGACAAACGTAATTTGCGTATCGCCATAGCTGCGCAGATCAAAAGCGTCAAACCGCGCATCCAGCATCGGCGCACAGCCGCGCCTGTGCTCCACAATCAGCAAAAAAGCGTCGGCAAGCAGTCCTTTGTCATAGAGTTCCGCGCAGATTTCACCGGTATTCTCCATTTTATAAGGCGGATCCAGAAATACCAC
>CAZACG010000046.1:0-7887 GCA_964483645.1 uncultured Oscillospiraceae bacterium
TCCTCACACTTTGTGCCGTCCACCTTCAAAAGCCATCCATGAGGAAATCAGAACATCCCTGCGATGCTGCCGATGAATTCAGTCAATAAAATCCTCCGGTGTAAGCGGCTCGCGCTGCGCATATCCGCTTTCTTCCTGCTCCCCCTGCTCCTTCGTGTGATCGACAAACACAAGATTCTTCAGGTTATCGCGGCTGACTACCGTATTGGTGCCCATGCATGCGCTGCATCGGTAAAGGCACTCTGGGCAGACGCAGCCCAAATCAAGGCTCTCTGATTGAATCATGTATACGCCGCATTGCGGACATCCGCATCTCATCCATTCTACCGCCTTTCCGTCAGATCAGCTTTCTATGCGTGTACACGCGCTTTCCCTGTTCAAACTCCGTCACGGTATCCCCATGCCCTCGCAGGATATACTTGTAGGAACAAAGCCCTTCGAGCCCCATCGGGCCGCGTGCATGGATCTTTCCCGTAGAAATGCCCACCTCCGCGCCAAAGCCATAACGGAATCCGTCTGCAAAACGCGTCGAGCAGTTTTGATATACCCCGGCAGAATCGACCAGCGCAAAGAATTTTGCGGCGCGTTCGTCGCTCGCAGTCATAATGCCGTCCGTATGATGGGAGCCATGCGTATTGATATGCTCAATGGCTTCTTCCAAGGAGTCGACAATATGAATGCCGATGATCGCGTCGAGGTACTCCGTCTCAAAATCTGTCGCTGCCTTGCATCCAATGACCGCCTGCGCGCGCGCATCTCCGCGCAGCTCCACGCCGGCCTCTTCAAGCGCCTTCGCCACAACCGGAAGCGCTTTGTCCGTCTCGTTTCTGTGTACAAGCAGCGTCTCAATAGCGTTGCAGGCTGCCGGATATTGCGTCTTGGCATCCACAGCCACGCGCGCCGCCATTTCAGCATCGCATCCCTCGTCAAGGTAGAGGTGGCAGATTCCATCGCTGTGTCCAAGCACCGGAATGCTGCTGTTCTCCATGATATAACGAACAAAGCTGTTGGAGCCGCGAGGGATAATCAAGTCAATCGCATCGTCCATGTCGAGCATATCTCCAACATCCTCGCGCGTAGTCAACAGCCCCGCCCAGCCTGCGGGCATGCCTGCGTCCTCGCTTGCATCGCGAAGCGCAGTAAACAGCGCTTCATTGGAATACAGCGCCTCGCGTCCACCCTTGAGCAGCACGGCATTTCCGCTCTTTAGGCAAAGGCCCGCAATCTGTACCAGCGCGTCTGGCCGTGATTCAAAAATCACACCAATCACGCCAATCGGACAAGATATTCTGGAAAGCACAAGTCCCTCGGACAGCTCCGTTTTCATCTGCTCATGTCCGATGGGATCCTCCATCTTGGCCAGCTGACGAAGCCCCTCGCAGACAGAAGCGAGCTTATGCTCGTCAAACCGTAGCCGCTTGAGCGCAGGCGCGGAAAGACCCTCCCGCTGCGCTTGTTCAAGGTCCCTCGCATTAGCCTCAACAATCGCCGTTCGCCTCGTTTCCAGCGCATGAGCCACTGCTTCAAGTGCGCTATTTCGCGCCTCGGCAGAGGAAGCAGCCAGCGCAAAGCTTGCCTGCTTCGCCCTCAGCGCGCTCGCTTTCGCATGATTCTCGCTCATTCGTATACCTCTTGATGAAACGCTTCGCGCATCTGTTCTGCGCTTTCCATATTTTTATCCGAGATCAGCAGCTCTCGCCGATCCGTTCCCGCCTGCACAGCGCTGACCAGCGTCACCGCAGACATGACGTTCAAATTTGTATCCATGGAATCCAGCAGACTCTTGCCCATGCCCATCAGCTCCATGATATTGCCGCTGTGCAGGCCCTGATAGAGCAGTTGCATCAGCGCATCATAGCCGCGGCTGCGCGCAGGAGAATCGGTATCCAACTTCAATCTCACATAATCAAGAATTGCATCGCCTTCAAGCTCGTTGATTCCCACCCAAGTGCCCAGCGCTTTCGCTTCTTCCTCGTCAAACTGCATGTTCAGCACACCGATATTTTCAACGATTGCCGGAAGGCTCGTCATCTCCAACGCAATGTAGTTGGTTACGTTGAGGTTCAGTAGCTCGTTGATCTCCCTCGCTACCAGCATTCCCCGGCACCTGCTCGCGCCCATGTTGTAGACGTCGCCCAGTCTTTCAAGCGACGTTTCGCCGTTTTCAAGCGTCACCTCAATTTCCATCTCGCAGTCCATACGCGTCATCACCGCACGCCCCGTTCTGCTGTTGATGGAGGCAATCATCATGGTATCCGTCACGCCGCCGTCCTGCATGAGCACGAGGATGTTGCTTACGCTTTTGTCCAAATCACGGTTAATCGCCATGTCCTTCTGCGTCACCGTAATCTCTGCCTGCGCGCATATGAGCATAGTACACATCAGCAATGTAAGCCCAATGACCGCTATTCTTTTCATCGCTGTCCGCTCCTCACTTCTTCTTGAAAACCACGAGCTTGGAAAACACGTAATTGGCGATAATCACCAGAATATTGACCAGCAGCTTCATCGCCAGATCGTTCAGTCCCAGCACATTGACCAGCACGAACATCAGCGCCAGCTCCATAAAGAAGGATACCAGCCTCATGCCGACAAAGCTCGCCGCTTCACGAAGCAGCGCGCCCACGTTTTTACTGTGCGTATGGAATACAAAGACCTTGTTGACCGCATATCCGAAGATCACCGCGACAATCCACGCGATCACCGTACCGACCATAGTCAGCATATCGGGCGCAAACAGCTTTCCAAACGGTCTGGTCACCAGAACATAGACCACGTAATTGACCAGCGTTGTCGCCACGCCCGCAAACAGATAGCTGATCAGCTCTGTATTGTTCCATAGTTTTTCACAAAACGCGCCCAGTTTGGGAGAAACCTTGCCGATCAGCCCAATCAAAAAGCGTGCAAGCGCGTCCATCCATTTCCAAATTGTTTTCATGTGCATGATCCTCTTGTCCACTCTCTCATCGCCCATTATCGGGGACGTATCCAATATGCACATGATTATAACACCGAAAGCCCTTTCGGTCAACAAAGCCGTATACAGAAGGACTTCTCCGTCCTTGCTTTTCTCCCTTGCCCCTTTCGTTTTGTCCCGCCTAATAAATCCTGATTAGCTCTTCCATTTTGCATCAAAATGCTTTATAATAACGGATTGAAAAACAAGATATACGGAGGGACATTCTATGGAAAACCCAATCATCTCTTGGCTGTTTGAAACTGATGCCGTGCGTGTGTGTCCCGAGGGACAACCGTTCTGGTATACATCCGGCAAGCTCGGCCCGTTCTACATCAATACGCAGTTCCTTTACGGCAGCGAAGCCGCCGCCAATCAGTTGCTTGGCGTCATTGAAGATGCCTGCGCCGGCGACAAGCTCACCTTCTATGATAAGGTATACGCGCAGATCGACGCGCAGCTTTCCTCCTGCACGATCTATGCACAGCTGATTGATCTGCTCTGCGAAGCCGCCAAGGACATGGACGTCGATTTCGTTTCCGGCGGTGAACGCCGCGATTACTTCTTCTCCATGCCCGTCGCTCGCAAGCTGGGCTTGGGACATTTGTCCATTTTCAAGGATTTGTCCACCGTCTATACCGATCAAAACGGCGTGAGCATGCCCTCCGAGGCAGCTAATCTCGTCGGCAAGCGTTGCGTGCATATCGCCGATCTGATCACCGTTGCTTCCTCTTATGTGCGCGCGTGGATTCCCGCCGTTGAAGCGCTCGGCGCGAAGATCGCCTATTCCCTCGCCGTGGTCGACCGCGACCAGGGCGGCAGCAAAATTCTCGCCGAGGCAGGCTGCCCGCTGACCACGCTGGTCACCATCACTCCGGCGCTCTTTGAAGCTGCCAAAGCCATGGGGCGCGTGAGCGAGGATCAGCTCGCCCTCATCATGTCCTTTATGGCCGACCCGGATCAGTTTGTAACCGATTTCCTGCTTGCACATCCGGATTTCTTGGCCAGTGAAATTGCCAAGGGCGGCAAAAACGCCCAGCGCGCCGAGCTGTGCATTTCCAGCGGCTTCGCGCCTGCTGCGGCTCTGCCCAAAGCGTAAGCCCATTCCAGATGAATATTCAGCTCAAACAACTCGGAAAAAGCGCAGACGATCTGCGCTTTTTCATTCTCTTGGACGGTCGTCATGCAGGCGGCATCACCGTCCATAGCGTAAACAACGCGTCCTTTTCCTATGGAATTGCCGTTTCTCCGTCCAAGCGCCGCAAAGGCGTCGCCCGCGGAGCGCTTTCCCTGCTCTTTGCCCGTATGCGCAAAAAGGGCTTTGAAACAGCTGTCGTGCAAATCGCGCATAACAATCTTCCCTCGCTTGCGCTACATACCGCGCTGGGGTTCAAGGAGCTCTCCCGGAGCGAAAGCATCGTCACGCTTTCCCTTGCGCTTTAAGCCCTCCTGAGCGCTTCCAAGCACGCTCAGGAGCTTATCCTTCTTCGCCTGCTCAAAGTCGGCGTGTCACTGTGCCTCGTGAATCGCCTTGAGCACCTCCCGCAGCGTCTTGGCGTCCATCTGTCCCGGTGCAGACGCTTCCCCCGCCGTGCCAAAGGTTAGACAGCTTCCCAGGCATTCGCATGCGACGCGCGTCAGGATGCCTTCCCGGCCCATCACAATGCCAATATACGGCACGTCCAGCGCGCCGCCCGTGCGCGCCATCTCCAGCGCCAGCTCCAGCGCATGTACGCGGTTCTTCGCCATTACGGCGGCTTTGAGTACATCCGCCCCCAGCGCATGCTGCTCTCGCATCCATCTGCCAACCCTTGAAACTTCGCGAACCTCTTCAAATTCGTGGCTCGAACCCACCACGGGAATGCCCGCCTCATGTGCAGCCTCCGTGATACGTTCAAATGCCGCTTTGCCAATGCTCAGTTCGCAGTCAATCGCTTGGCATAATCCGCTCCCCGCGATCTGCTTGAGCAATGCTTCGTAGTGCTCTGCATCCGCGTCGCCCGGTCCCCCATCCCGCGCGGTGCGAAGTGTAAATAAAATCGGCAGCCCGGCAGCCATTGTCGCAGCGTTGCATGCTGCCTTGGCCATCTGAATGTCCGGCTTCCTTGAAACGCTGTCGATTCGCAGCTCCAGCAAATCTGCTCCGGCTTCGCTCGCACGCTTTGCCGCCGCAGCAATTTTCTCTATGCTTGCTCCCATCACAGGCACGCAGACTTTGGGCATACCCTCTCCCAGCGCAGCTGTACCCACATGCACCACGCCGCTTCGCTGAATCTCTGCAATTGATCGCATGTAAAGCTCTCCCTTCATGCTTCTTGACATTGCCGCCGACGCATCTTATAATAGATAAGAACCGCTGATGTGGTGGAATGGCAGACACCGGGGACTTAAAATCCCCTGCTGCAAAGCGTACGGGTTCGAGTCCCGTCATCAGCACCATTCAAGGATTCTGTCTGTACAGAATCCTTTTTGATTTTCCGGATGTCATGATGTATTCAGAATACGTTTATTGTAATGCGCTCTTGTGTTCTTGTCAAATGAAATCGCCTGCATTGACCTCATGGACATCTCACTTAAAACCTGATATACTGTGAAGACCATTCAATCCTTTTCGGAGCTCTTTATGACAAACTTGTTTCATTCTTCGCGCATGCGTGCGCTTGTCAATGCGCTGATCAGCCTGATTTCCTTCGCGGCCGCCTGTGCTCTGCGCTTCGCCGTGTTGGGCGGCCGCCTTTCCTATGGCCTCAGGCAATACGCGCTGACCGCACTTTTCTTTGCTTTTTTGCATTTTTTCGTCTATCGCTCCCTGCTCCATACCTCGTTGGGGGAGAGTCGTTCCTTTTCCAAACGTATCAGGCTGATCGTCATCAACGACTGTATCTGCCTCTTTTTGATCCTTTCCCTGCTCTTTGTGCTGAGCTTGGATCATATCTCTCGTCTTGTTCTCCTGATCGCTTGGCTGCTTAGCATCCTGATGTGCGGCGCATGGGAGGCTCTCGTCAGCGCTCTGCTCTCTGCTTTGCGCAAAAACGGCGATCACTGGCATACCGTTCTTCTGGTTGGGCAGGGCAAAACTGCCGTCCGTTATGCACAGACGATTCTCTCCCATCCGGAAACAGGCTGTCGCCTTGCCGGAGTAGTCTGCGTTGATCCATTGCCTCTGTCTGTTTCGCATCTTGGGGATTACGCGTCCCTTGAAAGCATCGTCGCTCAGCTTCAGCCCTCCGAGGCTATCGTTGCACTCCCTGCGGAGCATTATATCTATCTGGATGCGATTATCTCCGTTCTTGAGCAGGCCGGTATCCCCCTTCATATCATTCCCTGCTATGAAGAACGTATCGGCTCGCGTATCGTCCCCTCCGTCTTTGAAGATATCCAGATGATCGGCCTGCGCGATATCCCGCTCTCCCGTCCGCATAACGCGCTGATCAAGCGCCTGCTTGATATCGTCCTCTCCTTGGTTCTGATCATCCTGCTCAGTCCGCTCATGCTTCTTACGGCCGTTGGCGTCAAGCTTTCCACGCGTGAATCCGTCTTCTTTATTCAAAAGCGCATAGGCAAGGATAAACGTCCCTTCTACATGTACAAGTTTCGAAGCATGCTTCCCAACGAACACGAGGATACCGCATGGAGCTGTCAGCAGGATGAAAGGCGAACCCTCTTCGGCGCGATCATCCGCAAATTCTCCATTGACGAGCTTCCGCAGCTCTTCAATGTTCTGCGCGGTGATATGAGCTTGGTCGGTCCCCGACCGGAGCTTCCGCTCTTTGTGGAGCAATTCCGGGATGAAATTCCCCTGTATATGCTTCGGCATATGGTCAAGCCCGGCATTACAGGTCTGGCGCAGGTCAATGGCTTTCGCGGCGATACCTCTATCAAACGTCGCATTGAATTTGATATCGCCTATATTGAAAACTGGTCTGTTTGGCTGGATTTTCGCATCCTGCTGTCTACCATTCCCGCGCTCATCAATAACGAAAAGCTTCCTGCTCCCAAAACAAAAAACGGAAAGAAGCCTTAAGGCTCTTTCCGTTTTTTGTCCTTCCTGTATCGTCTGATTCGTTTGGCTTATTGGATCAATCATTCAGTTTCCTGCGTATGGCTGTCCTGCATGGCCTCCAGCATGCGTACAAGCGCCTTGGGTACAGGAAGCCCCATCGCCGCTGCGTTTTCCAATATAGATACGCCCTCGCTGGCAATAAACCACATGCATACGGCTCCTGTTACCGCTGTGAACTCCGCGCCTGCGCTGGCTTGAACCGCAATGTCCACCAGCACCGAAAGCAGCACCACCAGCAAAACCATGCATTTGCGCATCAGCCCATCAAAGGCGGCCCTCGAGCTCAGATGTCCACCCGTCGTCTTGCTGCTTTTTCCTGCAAAGCCGCAAATCAGTCCCGTCGCATAGTCCAGCGTCATCACGCCAAGCAGCACCCACGTCATCGCAGGAATCCCCGTCAAAAAGCTGATGATTGCCCCGCCCGCCGCTGAGATCATCTTAATCGTCGTCTCCATTTGTTCCTCCTTCTTTTCCCTGTCCACTCAACCGACACAATGCAGGTTGCATCGCCGACGAAATGCCGTAAATCTCACAGCTTTGCAGCCAAAGCCGCAGTTTGCAGAATGATTTACGGCGTTAAGGACTTAAGCCCTTGCTCCGTCCGCATTTTCTTCAGTCAATCGCCACTCGCCAGCTTCCGTCCAGTTCAATCACCGTCCCATCATCACGTATAAGCATAGTCGATTGTGTCCTTCCGCTCTCCATATCGTCCACCTCTCTTTCTCTTTCTCTTTCTCTTTCTTTTGCCATTAAGCCCTCCTCTTCGAGAGAGACGTCTTGCTGTAAGCAAGACGAAGGGCGTTCGGCGGGCATGATATACCGATGCACCGCCATCAGATTCCAGCTCGCGTCAAGCGCCGTCTCCGTG
>CAZACG010000047.1:0-7879 GCA_964483645.1 uncultured Oscillospiraceae bacterium
GATTACTGCGGCGTCAAAAGCGGCAGGGACGTGGATAAGTTTAAAGAAATGAAGCTGACCGCGCGCCGCGTGGAAGGTTTTCCCGCTCCGGCACTTGGCGAAGCGCCCGCGTTTTTATGCTGCCGGGTTCGGCAGATCATCCCGCTGGGCTCGCACGATCTGTTCCTTTGCGATGTAGAGCAGGTGTATGTGAAGGAAGAGCTCTTTGATGCAGACGGCAGCCTGCATCTTGACCGCGCGGAGTTGATCGCCTATGCGCACGGCGAATACTTCCCGCTCAAGCCAAGACCCGAGGGCTTCTTCGGCTATTCTCTGGCTCGGGAGGATGTGCTCAAGCGCCGCCTCCATGACCCCTATGCGCCCAAAAAGAAAAAAAGCGACAATAACAAAAAGGGCTGATCGTACAAAACCAGCCCTTTACCCTGTTTTCAGATCAAAACGATCCGTAAGCGCGAAACGAACCCGGACGGCGGCTTCTCGTAAGGCTCCATTTGATTTGAGAATCGTATGAGAGAAAGCGAAGCTCTCCCGTTTATCGCGTTACCGTATTGATGTAATGCGTCTCGGTCTTCGAATACATAATCTTCTGCGCATGATACAGCCCATAGTAGCCCGAGAGCATGTAGCTGACGGCCACGGTCGTCAGATAATACGGCATACCCTCAAAGCCGAAAAGCTCAAAGGAAATCAGCAGAGAGGTGATCGGGCAGTTGGTCACCCCGCAGAACACGCCGATCATGCCGCAGGCCGTCATCAGCGGAACGGGCAGACCAAACAGCCCGGCTACGGCGCAGCCGAACGCAGCGCCGACGCAGAAAGATGGGACAATCTCGCCGCCCTTGAAGCCTGCGCCGAGGGTCAGCGCGGTAAACGCCATCTTGAGCAGGAAGACCCAGACGGCGACCTTGCCGCCATGGAAAATATGCTCGATGATGCTCATGCCCGAGCCGAGATACATGTCGCTTTCCAGCAGCGCGCTGAGCGCGAGCACGAGGCAGCCCGCCGCAGAGATGCGGATATAAGGATTTTTCAACACCTTTTTATATAGATGCTCCGCCTGATGCAGAATCAGGCAGAACAGGATGCTCACCGCGCCCAGCAGCGCAGCAAAGAGCACCAGCTTCAAAAAGGCCGGCGGCGTCATCGCCGGAAGACCCGAAACCGGAAAGGACTCCGGCGGCAGCTTCATCCATTGAGCGACGAAGTGCGCGAGCACGGAAGCGGTCACGCAGGGGACGAGCGCGGAATAATGCATAATGCCTACGCTGACAACCTCCAAAGAAAAGAGCGCGGCAGCCAGCGGCGTACCAAAGAGCGCGGAAAAGCCCGCGCTCATTCCGCACATGATGATGATGTGCTGATCGTTCCCGCTGAGCTTGAGTATTTTGCCGATCCGATTGGCAATGGAGCCGCCAAGCTGGATCGCCGCGCCCTCGCGTCCCGCGCTGCCGCCGCACAGATGGGTGATCGTCGTGGAAACGAAGATCAGCGGCGCCATTCTGAAGGGGATGCCCGTAGAGGAATGGATCGAGGCGATGACCATATTCGTTCCCTGATCGTCCTCATCCTTAAAGAAGCGATAGAGGAATACAATCAGCAAGCCGCCGATCGGCAGCGCGAGCGCGACATAGGGAACGCGCTTCCTGAAATCGTTGACATCGGCGAGCACATGCCCGAAAGCCGCCGCAATCGCGCCCACAATCAGGCCGACGCCGCCTGCAATGAACAGCCACTTGATCAGAATTTGAGCGGCAAAAAGACTATCCTTGAAACGATGCATCGTATGCTTGATTCTCTCTGTATGCTGCATAAGCCTGCTCCCCTATCACGAAGTTTGCTTTGACAGTATATACCCTTCCTCGTCAAATGAAAAGGGTGAATGTCCACAAAAAGCGCGCAGCGCGCGCTTCCACTTCCAATGCATCTGTCAAACAAAAACCGACATTTCAAGCAGCAACGAAGCCTTTGCGCCCAAAGTTTTTAAAAGGCGACGGCAAACTCCCTCAGTCAGCTTCGCTGACAGCTCCCTCTGAAAGGTTTAAAAAGGGCGCTGTCTCTCACGGCTCTTTGGGCCATTTTGAGACAGCGCTCTTTTCATTCTTTTCGTTATGCCTTAGCTTAGCGCTCAACGCGGCCGGAGCCGGAGCCCTTCATCAGCGCGGTGACCTCCGCGACGGTAACGCGGTTGAAGTCGCCCGGGATGGTGTGCTTGAGGCAGGACGCGGCAACCGCAAAGTCCAGCGCGTCGCTCTGCTTCTCATAGTTCAGCAGGCCGTAGATCAGGCCGCCGGAGAAGGAGTCGCCGCCGCCGACGCGGTCGACGATATCGGTGAGCTCATACTTGCGGGAGACATAGAATTCCTTGCCGTCGTAGATGCAGGCCGCCCAGTCGTTGCGATCCGCGCTCTTGGACTCGCGCAGGGTGATGGCCACGCGCTCCAGATTCGGATACAGCTCCATCGCCTTCTTGGCGATGCCCTCGTACACGTTGCGGTCCAGCGTGCCGGACTCAACGTCGGAGGAAGCGGTAATACCCAGAGACTTCTGGAAGTCCTCTTCGTTGGCAATCGCCACGTCGATGTACTTGGCGATCTCGGACATCACTTCCTTGGCTTCCTTGCCGTACTTCCAGAGGTTCTTGCGATAATTCAGGTCGCAGGAAACCTTCACGCCGCACTTCTTGGCGGCCTTGCAGGCGGCAATGGACAGCTCGGCGGCAGAAGCGGAAATCGCCGGAGAGATGCCGGAGATATGGAACCAGTCCGCACCCTCAAAGATCTTCTCCCAGTCAAACAGATCGACGGGCGCGATGGCGATAGCGGACTCGGCACGGTCATAGACAACCTTGGAAGGGCGCTGGTTGGAGCCGGTTTCCAGGAAGTAGATGCCCATACGTCCACCGGTCATCTTGATATTGGACACATCCACGCCGAAACTGCGGACATCGCGCAGGCAAGCCTCGCCAATCGCATTGTTCGGAAGCGCGGTAACAAAAGCGGCGTCCATACCATAGTTGGCCAGAGAAACCGCAACGTTCGCTTCGCCGCCGCCAAAGGTGGCCTCAAGGGACGGACTCTGGAAGAAGCGCTCCAGTCCCGGGCTCTTCAGGCGCAGCATGATTTCGCCGAAAGTAATAATACGAGCCATGGATAATCACTCCTGATTAATATTTGAGGCACATGCAGCAAGTAAGCATTCTGTCTCATTCTTGTTTTTCATTATACACGATTCCATCCGGCAAATCAAGACGTCAGACCAATTTACACTGCGCCGCCGACAGGCAAAGTCCGTCGGGAAGCTCACACTCCGCTTTTCCTTTGCACGAGGAACTCGCTTGAAGTTTTCTGCGCATCACGAGCGCACGGCATGGTTAATCGTTGAGCACGTTAAAGCTTCGTATTTTTCTTCCTGACCGACAACGTTCGAAAGAGCGCGGAGGTCACCGCAGCGCCCACGGCGATAGCGGCGACGATCTGCACGGCCTCCATCCCGTAGGACGCGGAAAACGTGCCGTCGTCTTGAACCAGTCCGAGCATCGCGCAATAAAACTGATATCCGGGTACCAGAGGAACCAGCGAAGGAAGCAGGAAAATGGTGGCCGGCATGCGCATGATGCGCGCGGCGATTTCGCAGATGAACGTCACCACGACCGTCCCCAAGAAATAACCGAAGATCTCGCCCAGTCCCGCAACCTTAAAGCACAGCACAAAGACCAGATAACCGCCAAGACCGGTCAACGAGCACGGAATGACGACCTTCTTGGGCGAATGAAGCAGATAGGCCATGCCGAAGGTGCCGCCGAACGCGCCGACGGAACCGAGAAGAATGTCTCTGATCACAGCAAAGCGCCTCCCATCATACCGGCAAGCACGAGTCCCGAATAGACGCCCAGCGCCACAAACGCCGCCAGCAGCAGCGCTTCTACCGCGCGCGTGAGCCCGGAAACCAGATCGCCATACATGGTATCGCGCATGGCGGTCGTCATGGACAACCCCGTGAGCAGGGGCATAATGCCGCCCGCAATGGTCGCATTGGCAATGACGCCGGGAAAAAACATCGCCGCGATATGCGCAAGAAGGGAAACGATCAGCCCGCCGGCAAAGTTGCCCAGCAGCGCGCCCATGGACATATGCGCAAAGAACGGCTGCACGGCCTGCGCAAGCGCGCCGACCGCAAGCGCGGTTAGAAACGTGCCGAGCGTTCCGCCATAGGGCATGGAAAAGCAGGCGGAAGCGAGCGCGAAGGCGATGACCAGCGTCGTCTTCTTCATACCCGGCTCCTGCTCGATATCAAGCAGCGCCTCCTTGGCCTGCGCGGCGGTCATTTCCCCGCGCGCGACCCTGCGCGATACATCGTTGGTGCGATCCAGCTTGGTCAAATCGGTGCCGCGCTTGTTCACACGCACCACGCGCACGCTGCCATTCGCCGCCACGAAGATCGACGTGGGGAACGCCGCAACGCTCACGTCCTCCAGCGCAAGCCCCTTGGCCATACGCATCGCCGTCTCTTCCACGCGGTAGGTTTCCCCGCCGTTTTCCAGAATCAGCTGCGCGGCTTTACAAACAATGGAAATTTCCGAACATTTTGATGCATCCGCCCGTGCGGACGCAGAATTGAGAATGCTTTGCATAAAACATCTCCTATTATAGAAAGAGCCCTCTCAACCTTGAGGCTCTTCGAGCTCCAAGCTCTGCCCCAACGCTCCTCCAAAGAATCCTATATCAAACGGCTCCATCTCCGAGGACTCGGCTTCTGCCGCGCCCAGTGGGCGAAACAGACAGGCAGAGCATCGGAATTTGCAAGGAGCCACAGGCGACTATGCGAGTTTCCCGGAATGCAGTCGGTGAAGCTGACTGAAGGGATACATCGCAAACGGATCAAGGCGCATTGATTATAGTCAGCCGAAGGAGAATTGTCAATCGGTCAAGGCGCATGTTTTGGAGACGATTCGGCAAAATAGGAAGGAGCTTGAAATCGGGAGGTCTGTTTGTGTGCGGCGATGCGATTGTGCTGTGCTCGCTGCTTGAGCGCAATCTGGAGATCATCAGGGAACGTCTGGGCGCGCCGCAGAATGCGGATGTGATCGTGCGCAGATTCCACTCCGGCGCGTTTGAGTCGGCGATTGCGGCGATTGACGGCATGGTGGATGACAAGCTTGTGGATGAGAACGTACTCAAGCCCTGCATGGATCTGCCGCAGGAAGCCGGCGAGAGCGTGCCGCCCGGCGAGCGGGTTTCCTTTCTGATGGGGCATGCAGTGTCCGTACTGCCGATCAAGATCAAGGAAAACATCGATACGATCCTTTCGGATATGCTCGGCGGGCAGAGCGTCCTGCTTTGCGAGGGCTGCGCGGTGGCGTGCGTCATGGATACGCGCGGCTTTGAAAAGCGCAGCATCGGCAGGCCGGAGGCCGAGCAGGTCGTACTCGGCCCGCACGAGAGCTTTACCGAATCCATCCGCACCAACATCACGCTGCTTCGGCGCATCGTGCAGCGCGAGGAGCTGACTACGGAGTTTATCGCGGCAGGCGCGGAAATGAAGACACGCTGCGCGCTTTTATATCTGCGCGGCACGGCGGATGAGGAGCTGCTCGCGCGCATACGGGCCAGGCTGCTTAGCTGTCCATATGACTTTGCCATGACTACGGGCGAGGTGGAGCAGCTCATCGAGGATCATCCTCTTTCTCTGATTCCTCAATGCGTGCGCACGGAGCGCCCGGATCGCGCGGCTTCGTTTCTGGCGGAAGGGCAGATTGTCATCTTGACGGACGGCTCCCCCGCCGCCCTTGGCGCGCCTGCGACGATCTTCCATCAGCTGCACACGCCGGACGACAGCTCCATGCGCTGGCAGTATGGCACGTTTCTCAGGCTTGTGCGCATGCTGGGCGTGGCGATTCATCTGTTCCTGCCGGGCGTGTATCTGTCCATGCTGCGCTTTCATCCGGAGCTTTTTTCGCCCATGCTGCTCACCAGCGTCTATGAAACCGGCTCGCGCGTGCCAATTCCCGTCTATCTGGAGGCGCTGCTGATGACGCTTGCGTTTGATCTGATCAATGAAGCGGGGCTGCGCGCGCCGGGCGCGATGGGCAATGCGCTGGGCATCGTCTCCGGCCTGATTCTGGGGCAGAGCGCGGTATCGGCGGATATCGTCAGCCCGCTGCTGCTCATCGTGGTGGCGGCGAGCGGATTGGGCAGCTTCTGCGTGCCGGGCTACGCGCTGTCCATCGGGCTGAAAATCGTGCAGCTTCTGTTTCTGACGGCGGGTGCGCTCGGTGGGCTGTTCGCCATGTGTCTGCTGGCACTGTGCCTGCTGTGTGCGCTCTGCGCCATGACCTCCATCGGTTCGCCGCTGACCGCGCCGCTCACGCCGAAGCGCCGGGGCAATCCGGACATTTTCCTGCGTCTGCCGCTCAAATTTCAGAAAGCGAGGGCTTTTTTTGCAAAACCCAAAACGTCATGACAGGCTCTGCCGCCGCGTGAACGCGAGCCGCCGCGCGCATGTATGCGCCACATCCATTGCCCTTGGCGCGCAGATCTATGCGTATGGCGTAGGCCTTGGCATGAGCATTTGCCGCAACGCCGCGTGGCTGGCCGCCCTGCCCATGCTTCCCCTGTCCATGTTCGCCGCATGGAGGGCGGCAAAGGCCGCAAACAATGAGGCACGGCGGGAAAGCGCCCTGTCCTCGGCGCTCTATGCGCTGCTTGCGCTTACGCTGCTGCTGTCCGCCGTGTTTTCTCTGGGCATGCTTTCCTGTCTGGCCGAGCAGACGCTGCTTGCGCAGGCACGGCTGATCATCATCCTTCTGCTTGCACTCCTGTCCGCTGCGCTGTGCGCGTTTTGCGGCGGGGAGGGCGTGAGCAGGCTGAGCTTTGCGCTGAGGTATGCGCTGCCGTTAGGGCTTGTGCTGACGGCGCTGCTGTCCGTTCCCGCGCAAATCAACGGCCTGTTTCCGATTCTCGGCGCGGGCGAAAAGCCGCTTTTGCTCAGCGCCGTATGCATGCTCGGCTCGCTTGCGCCCATTCTGACGCTGATGCTTCCGCCGCAGAAGCTGACGCAGGAGCAGGAGACGGCATGTCCTCCGCCGGGCGCATGGTTCTACGTCTGGCGCGTGGGGCTGGGCGCGGCGTGCGCCATCGCGCTGCTGCTTGCCCTCTGCGCGGCAAACAGCTATGAGATGATCCCGGAAATCCTCGGACAGCGGCTGAGATGGGCGTCCGGCGCAAAGCCGGAGGCGAGCCTCGTCAAGACTGTTCTGACGCTGTTGCAGATGTGCGCGCTGCTGCTCTCCTCAGCGCATCTGCTGGCATGCTGCGAGACGGCGGCCACGCGCGCATGCGCAGCCCTCGCGCGCTTTCGCTTGGGACTGGCGCTGAGCGTTCTGCTTGCCGGTGCGTGCCTGCTGCCGATGGTCTTTTTCGGCTCGGAAAATGTGCTGGCGGCGGCGCCCTTTGAATGCATTCCCTCGCTGATCCTGCTCTTGTTTATAAAAAGGATGTGAACGCATGCGCAGATGCACGCAGGTCTGCTTGCTGATCCTGATGCTGCTGCTTTTGACGGGCTGTACGGGTGGACAGGAGATCGAAAGCTGTCTGTTTGTAATTTCCATGGCGGTTGATCCTGCGCCGGACGGCAACCTGACTGTGACCGTCAAGGCGCTTTCCGGCTCGCAGGAATCCGCCGGCGAGTCAGATAAGCCGGAATCCGAAAACACCGGGACACAAAAGGAGGACGCGCAACATGCCGAGCAGACGGAGCCGGGCTACATCGTCCTCAGCGCAAGCGCGCCAAGCTGTCTACGCGCGCTCTATCTGCTCAGTGCGACAACGCCGCGCACAGTCAACCTTTCGCAGGTTCAGGAAATCGTCATCAACCGCGCGCT
>CAZACG010000048.1:0-7823 GCA_964483645.1 uncultured Oscillospiraceae bacterium
GGATGATGCGGACCTTCTCGGCGACGGTCTTGCCGGCGGCCAGGTCGCAGGCCATGTTGACGGCGTCGATGACCATCGAGGGGCTGTAGAGGGCCGACTGGATCCAGAGGTCCTGGCTCTCGGGCATCAGCTTGAAGTACTTCTGGCAGCCGCCGCCGCCGGTGACGACCTTGATGTCCTTGCGGTTGGCCTCGCGGATGGCCTGGAGGACGCCCATGCTGGTCTCGTCGTCCAGGGAGAAGACGGCGTCGATCTTCGCATTCGCGGTCAGGATGTCCGCCATGTCCTTGAGGCCGTCCTCGCGGGTGAACGCGGTGGCGTACTCGATGATCTCAACGTTCGGGGCAATCTCCGCCATGGTCTCGGTGAAGCCCTTCATGCGCAGCTCGTTGACGGAGCCGTTGCCCGGGGAGGACAGGATCACCACAAAGCCCTCGGTGCCGATCTTGTCGACGATGTACTCAGCGCCGGCAACGCCCATGGATTCGTTATCACCGGTCACCTTGCAAACGCCGTCAACCGCGATATCCATATCAAACGCCACAACCGCAACGCCCTGATCGATGGCATTCTGAGCGGCAACCTCAAGACCGGGCCACTGCGGAGCCACCACGATCGCCTGAGCACCCCAGAGCAGGACTTCGTCCATCTGGGCCGCCATATCTTCAACCGTCGCGCACGGAATGATCTTGTATTCGATCTTGCCAGCAGCCTCAAGCTCCTTGGCATACTGCTCGGCATGGTACGCAACGCCGCCAACCCAGCCATGCGTAATAGCGGAGGTAAGGATGCCCACCTTCACGGGCGCTTCAGCCTGCGCGACGGCCATCATGCCGATGCACAGAACGAGGGACAGGACGATAGCAAGGATCTTTTTCACAATTGTTTCCTCCTTATCAATGTCTTTCGGATTGGATTCCGAAAAGGCCTTCCTCGGGAATAAGCGCCTCAGCCGCTTTCTCCCGATGCTGGATGTATCATATCACTTCCAAAGCAATTTGTCAATTCTGCCCATATCATTTTTCCAAAACTAGGGGTGTATTTCCAGAATGCAGCGCGGCATTTGAGCGGATTTTCATGCAATTCCGTTACGAAAACCGCGGGTTTGCCTTTACAGCAAACCGTTTTGGATGCTATAATGACATATAGTGAAGGAATCCGTCCTATCGGATTCGATGATTTGTTCACAAGGAGGTTTTTTTCCTATGAAGCTGGGTTTTGTCAGCGCTATCCTCGACGGCTGGACGTTTGAGGAAATGATCGACACGGCAAGCGAAATGGGCTTTTCCTGCGTAGAGGTGGCCTGTTGGCCGCAGGGCAAGGCCGAACGCCGCTATGCCGGCGTAAGCCACATCAATGTTGAAGATCTGGACGACACCAAGGTCACCTACATCAACGATTACTGCGCTAAGAAGGGCGTGACGATCTCTTCCCTCGCCTTCTACCCCAATACCATGGACGGCAACCTTGAAAAGCGCGCCGCAGCCGTGGAGCATCTCAAGAAAGTCATCATCGGCAGCCATAAGCTCGGCGTCAACATGGTCACCACCTTCATCGGCCGCGACCAAACCAAGAGCGTCGAGGAAAACCTTGAGTTGGTCAAGGAGGTCTGGCCGCCGATCATCGCCTTAGCCGAGGAGCTGGGCGTCAAGGTCGCCATTGAAAATTGCCCCATGCTCTTTGGCCACGATCAGTGGCCGGGCGGACAGAACCTGATGACTACCCCCGCCATCTGGCGCAAAGTCTTCGAAATTCTGCCCTCCGCGAACCTGGGCATCAACTACGATCCGTCCCATTTCGTCTGGCAGATGATCGACTACATTCGCCCGATCTACGAGTTCAAGGATAAGATTTTCCACGTCCATTATAAGGATATCAAGCTCTATCCGGACAAGCTCAACGACGTGGGCATCATGGCCTATCCGCTTGATTTCATGAGCCCGAAGCTTCCGGGTCTGGGAGATGTGGATTGGGGCAAATATGTCTCCGCGCTCACCGATATCGGCTATGACGGCTGCACCTGCATCGAGGTCGAGGATCGCGCCTTTGAGGGCTCTCGCGAGAAGGTGCTCGATTCGCTCAGGCTGTCCAAGCGCTACATGGAGCAGTTTGTCATCTGATCCCGCATGCTGTTTCAAGCTCTTCCCACACATATTCCAAACCGCTTGGAATATGTGCGGGAAGCCATTTGAATAAGAATGCATATTCATCAGCAGAGGCCTTGCGTTTTCGCAAGGCCCCTGCTTCGTTTTTACCGCTTGATATCGTAATTCATGTTCATGAGATTGCGGATAGAGCTGACGTCGTCAGTAATATTGGCGTCGCCGTGTATGGTATGCTTGATGACGCTGGAAGCCACGGCGAAGTTGACCATGTCCATGGGCTTGTAATCGTTCATCATCGCGTAAATCAAGCCGCTGGCAAACGCGTCTCCACCGCCCACACGATCAAGAATGGTGAAGGTATACAAGCGACTTTCAAACGTATGCCCCTGATACCACATGAATGCCTTGAGGCTGTTTTCACTACCCGAATGCGCATAACGGACATGACGCGCGATGCATTTGAGATTCGGATAGCGCGCCACGAACCGCTGAAAGATTTCGTCCTGCTGCTCATAGCTGGGCTGCATCGGCACGTCGTCCTTCCAGTCCCCCTTGCTGTGGTCGCTTTCGTCCTTCCACAGATGATACGGCTCGATACCCAGCAAGATATCCACATACGGCAGGCAATCTGTGCAAAAGTCACGCGCATTCTCCCATGACCAGAGCTTGCTGCGGAAATTGCCGTCAAAGCTGACGGTGAGCCCCTTTTCCTTGGCCGCCTTGAGCATATTGATGGTCAGCTCGCGGCAGCTGGGAGACAGGGCCGGCGTAATGCCGGACAGATGCAGCCAGTCAAAGCCTTCCAGCAGCGCGCCAAGATCGTAATCGGAAAAATCATATTCCGTCAGCGCGCTGTGCTTGCGGTCATAAATCACCTTGCTGGGACGGATTCCGTATCCGGTTTCCAGATAATAAGAGCCTAGCCGATGGCTGGGCGTTTCCTCTGGTGTGGAGAGGATCATCGGCGTGCAGTGTACATCGTTGGAGCGCAGCATGCGCACGGCGCTCTTGCCGAGGCTGTTGTTGGGTACGACGGAGAAAAACGTGCTGTCGATGCCCAGATTGGCCAGCGCCAGCGCAATATTGGCTTCGCTGCCGCCATAGCTGGCTTCAAAGCTTGAAGCCATGCGGATCTTTTCATAATTGGGCGGCGTCAGACGCAGCATAATCTCGCCCATGGTGATGAATTTCTTCTCGGCGTGCTCGCTGAGAATCGGATTATGATGGATCATCGTTTATTCCTTCCTTTCTCCATGTCATGCCGTCTATGCTATCCCTTTTGTACAGTATAGCATGCCCGTCATTCGCAATCAACGTCAAAATGTGCGCATACCGGCTTGCATTTCCTCCATCGCATGCTACAATATGGCCAAAGACAGTTTGAAAGGAAGCGCTTCCATGGCAGATCTTGTCAAAACCAATGTCATGCGCATTCTGGAACGGGAGCATATGCGCTATCGCATTCATGTATACGATCCCGAGCAGGGCATTGACGGCGTGTCCGTCGCCAGACAGCTTCATGAGGATCCCGATGCAGTTTTCAAAACCCTTGTCACGCAGGGCAAAAGCCGCGCATTCTACGTGTTTGTCATTCCCGTTGCGTCAACGCTGAATCTCAAGCGCGCCGCCGCTGCATGCGGCGAAAAATCCGTCGAGATGATTCCTCAGAAGAATCTTCTGCCGCTCACGGGCTATGTGCACGGCGGCTGCAGCCCCGTCGGAATGAAAAAGGCCTTTGCGACCTTCATCGACGAAACCGCGCAGCTCTTTTATTCCATCTGCGTCAGCGCCGGAAGAATCGGCTATCAGATCGAGTTGGCTCCGGACGATCTTGCGCAGCTCACCGCCGCGCAGTATGCGGCGCTGACCGACTAATACCCATCTCAGATCAAAACGAGCTATCCGTGCGAAGCCAAGAAGGGGTCTTGGGGTTGGGCGATGAAATCCCCCAACGTACTCCATCTCGAAGCAATTTTGATCAAAGTAGTCAGGGAGCGAAGCATCACCTGACGGGGAGTTCCTTAAGTCTCAATTTAATTTGAGAATAGTATGAGCTCCGCACCGACGCATCGCTCACCCTGACTTAACACGCCCTCTGCGCGACCGACGTAATGCCGGTTATTTCGCCGCTTTTCAACCAAGGCCGTTGCTTTGCAGAAGAATATGCAGAATAATCGCCGTACGCAGTCATGAAGTTCTTGAACATCCATGCCCGATGCGTTACAATAAGCGCAACGACTATGTACGTAAGGAGGATCCTCAATGTCTATTACAACCTCCCGATTCGGCGTTCTACCCTGCGGTCAGAGCGTCACGCGCTACACCATGACAAACGCCGTCGGCGCTTCCGTCTCCTTGATTGATTACGGCGGAATTGTCACCTCCATCCTCGTCCCGGACAGAAACGGCAAGCTCGCGGACGTTGCGCTCGGTTTTGATACGCTTGAGCCTTACCTCGCCGATCACGGCTGCATGGGCGATACCGTCGGTCGCTACGGCAACCGCATCGCCAAGGGCTGCTTTACGCTTGACGGCATCGTTTACCAGCTTGAAAAAAACAACGGCGAGAATCATCTGCATGGCGGCTTTGAGGGCTTTGCACGCAGGATGTGGGCGGTCACACCGACGGAAGGCGAGAAGAAGGACAGTCTCTCGCTGCATCTGGTCAGTCCGGACGGCGACCAGAATTACCCGGGAACGCTCGACGTCACCGTAACGTATGCGTGGAACGATGCATGCAATCTCTCCATCCGCTATCAGGCAACCACCGACAAGGCGACGCTGTGCAATATGACCAACCACACCTATTTCAATCTGGCCGGTCATGACCATGGCGCCATCGGCGATCATGTGCTGCTCATTGACAGCGACGCCATCACGCCCATCGATGCCGGGCTCATTCCGACGGGCGGCTACATGCCCGTCTCAGGCACGCCGTTTGACATGCGGGACGGCCTGCTGCTCAGCGATGGACTTCGTCAGACGGACAGCGATGAGCAGATGAAGCTCGGTCACGGCTACGATCACAATTTCGTGCTGCGCAAGGGCTGTGCCATGGGTCTGGCCGCATGGCTGTATCACGAGGACAGCGGACGCTCCATGGAGGTACTCACCGATCAGCCGGGCGTGCAGCTGTACACCGCCTCCATGACCGATATCGGCGGTGGCAAGGGCGGCGCGCATTACGGTCCGTACTGCGCGCTGTGTCTGGAAACCCAGCACTTCCCGGATTCCCCGAATAACCCGCAGTTCATCGGCACGACCGTGCTGCGCCCGGGCGAGCGATACGACACCACCACCATCTACGCATTCCGCGCTGAGGACTGATTATCCAAACACGAAGGCGCGCTGTGTGCGCTCCCACTTTCGAAGCAGCTTTATAAAGAACAATGTATTCTCTTGAGCTTAGGGCTCTGCCCCAACACCCCGCCAAAGGGATTTCCGCTCGCCCTTTGGAAACCTTCGGGCGCAAATCCTTCGTAGTTACTTGAAATGTCAGGATGCTTTGCTCAACTCCCTATGAACCACGAAAGCCGCAGAGGCGTTTTCCTCTGCGGCTTAAATTATGGACAATTTTTCTTTGTTTCGCGCTCCGGCGTCCAAGTGGGCTTATGCCGTCACAACGACCTTTCCGTTTCTCGGGCCGGGCGCGAACGCATCCTCGATATGCTCCACGCTCACAAAGTCGGTAATCAGGTCGTGCAGGTTCAGTCTGCCGGACGCAATCAGCGCGGCGGCGCGACCCTGCGTGTTGGGATTGACAAAGGAGGCGCGAATGGACAGCTCCTTCTTGAAAACCATAAAGGGCTTGAGCGGAATCTCGCAATTCGGCTCGGTCAGACCGAAAATCATGACCGTAGCGCCATGTCCGGCGTACTCAAGCGCATTTTCAACCGTTCTGCCACTGCCGACGCACTCGATGACCACGCGCAGATTGTCAAAGCCGTTTGCCTTGAGCGCCGCCGGGACGTCCTCCTTCGCAGGATTGAGCACCAGATCCGCGCCCAGCTTCTTCGCCAGCTCAAAGCGCTTTTCGTTCGTCTCCAGCATCACCACGCGCGCCGCGCCGCTCATCTGCGCCAGTTGAAGCATAATCATGCCGATCGTGCCGCCGCCGATGACCATCACATCGTCTCCGCACTTGATCTCGCACAGGTCAATGCCATGCAGACAGCAGCTCACCGGCTCGCACATCGCCGCCTCTTCAAACGGCACGCTGTCCGGCACCACATACACCTGCTTCTCCAGCACGCGGCAATACTCGGCAAATCCACCGTCATAGTTGACGCCGGTCGCCGCCATTCCGTCGCAGAAATGCGGATTGCCATTATGGCACTGCGCGCAGGATTCGCAAGCAATATTGGGGTCAACGGTCACATGCTGCCCCGGGACAACGCGCGTCACCTTCGAGCCCACCTTTTCGACCACACCGGAAAACTCATGACCCAGAATCACCGGCGGATTGCATTCTGTCGCGCCCTCTGCGCCGGCCAGAATATGCACATCCGTCCCGCACACGCCGCACGCCTTCACGCGCACGAGCACCTCGTTATCGCCGATTTCAGGCGTAGGATAATCGCTGACATAGCGAATATCGCCTTTTCCATAAAAAACAGCAGCTTTCATCAAACTTCCTCCCTTGTACTTCGTTATCTTCGCTGCAATTCAATTAGGCTTAGTATAGCATGGTTTCAGTCAATCTTCAAGCCTATCTGATGGGAAGCATTCCCTCCGGATCCTGAAGCACGCCGTCGCGGGATAATTCCAGATGCAGATGCGCATCCATTTCCGCCTCACAAGGAATATGCGCTAGCAGCGTACCCAATATTTGTCCTCGCGTGACATTCTGCCCCTTCTGCACAGCCGCCGTCTTCAAGCCCGCGTAGGCAGCCAGCCGTCCGTCCGTCTGTTCAATGCTGACGCGCCAGCCCCAAAGCTCGTCGCGCAGCGCGCTTTGCACCGTACCGTCCATCGCACAGCACACCGCTTCCCCCTCATCTCCGGCAATATCCATTGCAGGATGCACCCTATACGCACCAAGCGCCGCCCAATGTACCACCTGCTGCGCGTCATAGGGACGAATCACATTTCCATCAAGCGGCCATACGGTCGTCCCGCCCGGATTAGGGGAGAAATAATGCGCCTGAAGCGGCGCAATCGTATCAAGCGGCGTAACATGTGGCGTGGGCGTATCTCCGATTTCCGCTGCCTGAGCTGCCGCCTGCACGCTGCTTTCCTTCGTTTTCAGCCTTTCTGTATACACGGCGGTCACGGCGATGATGGCGATCACCGACGCAAGCGTTACCAGATACGCATACTCCATCATCCATTCCTTCGCCCTGCGCACGCCTCGGCGCATTTTTTTCGTCAAAGAAACAACAATTCCGGCCATATCCATCCTCCGCCTTTCGCTCTGAGGATGCCCCATGGCCGGAAAAATATACCTGTCTTTGATTTCCTTCCAAATAACTTTTCGTATACGAATTAAAAAGGCATTGAGAAGGAGACTCGCATGCTGCTATTCTCCCCTCGGATTTCCTCTTCGCTGCGCATATAGCCAAACCATTCATTGATGATGAAATCCGTATCCATAGGCTCATTCGGGATACAGCAGCAAAACGTTCGCCGGAGCCACGCCAAATTCAGTGGGAAACTGCACAGGACGCTTGTCCTTGGATACGCGCCACCAGACCGGCGCGCTGTCCTCACGCTGCGTCG
>CAZACG010000049.1:0-7759 GCA_964483645.1 uncultured Oscillospiraceae bacterium
TGGCGTACATCACGCGCCTTGAGCGTTCGAGCATGCTCGACGTGCTCGGTCAGGATTACATCCGCACCGCGCGCGCCAAGGGACTGCGCAATGGAAAGGTGATCTTCAAGCACGCGCTCAAGAACGCGATGGGTCCGGTGGTGACCTACGCAGGCCCCATGCTGGCCTACATTCTGACCGGCTCGATGGTCGTTGAGAATATCTTTTCCGTTCCGGGTTTGGGCCGTCTGTTTGTCAACAGCATGCTGCGCACCGACTATATGATGATTATGGGCGTGACCATCGTACTGGCCACGTTGATCGTGCTGATGAACTTCCTGTCGGATATCGTCTACAAGCTGCTTGATCCGCGCATTGATCTGTCCTGAGGTGAGAAAGAATGGATAACGAAAAGAAAATCAAGAAGAATCCGCTGTCCTTCCAGATCGATCCCGATCTGTTTGAAAAGGCGAGCGAGGAGGAGAAGGCGCAGATTGTCACACAGCGTGAGTCCGTCTCCTTTATGAAGGACGCCATGCGCCGCCTTGCGCGCAACAAGATGGCGATGGCCTGTCTGCTGATCCTCATTGTCATCACGCTGATTGCGATCATCGTGCCGATGATCTATCCCTACACGTACACGCAGCAGGACGTTACCGCCAAGTATCTTTCGCCGTTTGAGTATTCCAAGAAGGAACAGGCGAAGATCGCGCGCGGTGAGGACGTCTTCCCGCACATCATGGGTACGGATAACCTCGGCCGCGATTACTGCATCCGCGTGATTTACGGCACCCGCATTTCCCTGATGGTTGGCTTCATTTCCGCGCTGATCGTCGTCATTATCGGCATTCTTTACGGCTCGATATCGGGCTATTTCGGCGGGCGAGTGGATATTATCATGATGCGCATTGTTGATATTATTTATTCGCTGCCCGATGTTTTGATTGTCATTCTGCTCTCCGTTGCCATCAAGGACGTCATCAGTACATCGAAAAACGAGCTGATCGTCAAGCTTGGCGCGGGCATGATTTCCATCTTCATCGTCTTCGGTCTGCTCTACTGGGTGGGCATGGCTCGTCAGGTGCGCGGCCAGATTCTCTCCATTAAGGAGCAGGAGTACGTCATGGCTTCCCGCGCAATGGGCGCATCCCCTGCGCACATCATCGTCAAGCACATGATTCCCAACTGCGTATCCGTCATCATCATTACCGCGGCCATGCAGATTCCCAGCGCGATCTTTACCGAGTCGTTCCTTTCCTTCGTGGGCATGGGCGTCTCCATGCCGATGCCCTCGCTGGGCTCGCTGGCCTCCGACGCGCGCAGCGGTCTGATTTCCTATCCGTACATGCTGCTTTTCCCGGCGGCGATGATTTTCCTGATCGTGCTCTCGTTTAACCTGCTGGGTAACGGTCTGCGCGATGCGTTTGACCCGAAGCTTCGTTCTTAAAGAGGAGGAAAAGCACATATGGCTATGTTAGAAGTCAAGAATCTGCATACCTCCTTCTTTACCCCATCGGGCGAAGTCAAGGCGGTCAACGGCATTTCCTTTAACCTTGACAGCGGCAAGGTGCTCGGTATTGTCGGCGAGTCCGGCTCGGGTAAATCCGTCACCGCATATTCGATTCTTCAGATTTTGACCCATCCGGGCCGCATTGTCGGCGGCAGCATCAAGTTCAAGGGGCAGGAATTGGTGGGCTCCTCGGAGGAGGAGATGCGCAAGATCCGCGGCAACAAGATTTCCATCATCTTCCAGGACCCGATGACGAGCCTCAATCCGGTCTACACCATCGGCAACCAGCTCATGGAAGCGATTTTGCTGCATACGGGCAGAAATAAGGAGCAGGCAACGGCGCGTGCAATAGAGATGTTGCAGCTGGTGGGCATTAACGAGCCGGAAAAGCGTCTGTCCCAGTATCCCTATGAGCTCTCCGGCGGCATGCGTCAGCGCGTGATGATCGCCATGGCGCTGGCCTGCGAGCCGGATATCCTGATTGCGGACGAGCCGACGACGGCGCTGGACGTGACCATTCAGGCGCAGATTCTGGAATTGATGCAGGATCTGCAAAAGAAGCTGGGCATGGCCATCATCATGATTACCCATGACCTTGGCGTGATCGCGAGCCTGTGCGACGAGGTGATCGTCATGTATGCGGGCAAGGTCTGCGAGCGTGGCTCTGCGGACGCGATCTTCTATCGCCCGGCGCATGAGTACACGAAGGGTCTTCTGCGCTCCATTCCCAACATCGACAACGACGAGCATGAACGGCTGATTCCGATTTCCGGCACGCCGATTGATCTGTTCAACATGCCCAAGGGCTGCGCGTTTGCGCCTCGCTGCGAGCGGGCGATGAAGGTCTGCCTGACGCAGCATCCCACGGAGGTGCCGGTGGGCTGCGACCATCTGAGCGCCTGCTGGATGAATGTGATGGAAGGCATGCGCAGGAACGTCGTGCGCTGCGGCGAGGACGGCGAGATCACGGCCATTGATCTGGAAGGCACGCTGGAGACCGCAACGGAAGGGGGCGACGGACAATGAGCGAAAACGATAAGAGCCTGCTTGAGGTCAGGCACCTCAAACAGTATTTCCCGATTACGACGGGCTTCATGAAGACGACGATGCTCAAGGCCGTTGACGACGTCAGCTTTACAATCGGACGCGGCGAGACGCTGGGTCTGGTCGGTGAATCCGGCTGCGGCAAGACGACCGTCGGCCGCACGCTGCTGCATCTGTACAAGCCGACGGACGGCGAGATCATCTTTGACGGCAAGAAGGTGGATGCGAGCACGATCAAGGAATTCCGCCGCCGCGCGCAGATGGTTTTTCAGGATCCGTATTCCTCGCTCAATCCGCGCATGACGGTCGGCGATATCGTGGCCGAGCCGATTGACGTACACAAGCTATGCAAGACGAAGGCCGAGCGCAATGAGCGCGTGCAGGAACTGCTGGCCACCGTCGGTATCTCCAGCGAGCAGGCGACCCGCTACGCGCACGAATTCTCCGGCGGTCAGCGTCAGCGCATCGGTATCGCCCGCGCGCTGGCCTCCAATCCGGAATTCATCGTCTGCGATGAGCCGGTTTCTGCGCTGGATGTGTCTATTCAGGCGCAGGTTGTCAACATGTTGGAGGATTTGCAGCATCAGCTGGGTCTTTCCTATCTGTTCATTGCGCACGATCTCTCTGTGGTCAAGCATATCAGCAACCGTATTGCGGTCATGTATCTGGGCCACATCGTGGAAATGGCGGATGCGACCGAGCTGCATCGCCATCCGGTGCATCCCTACACGATTTCCCTGCTTTCCGCCGTGCCGATCCCCGATCCCAAGCGCGCGCAGGAGAGCAAGCGCATTACGCTGGAGGGCGACGTTCCCAGCCCGATGCGCATGCCCAGCGGATGCCCGTTCCGCACGCGCTGCTCCCGCGCGACGGCTCAGTGTGCGCAGATGCGTCCCGAGCTGCGCGAGGTTGCCCCGGGTCATGTGGCGGCCTGCCATAACCTTTAAGCCAGCGGTGATCGTCGTCCCTTGATGGAGGACTGCGCAAGCTTCGGTTGAATCGTCCTGGACGTTTCAATATACTTCCCCGGTAATCTTTTTAAAGGAGGATATCTCTATGAAGAAGATTCTTGCTCTTGTTCTGGCGCTGGCTCTGACGTTGGCGCTGGGCATGACCGCTGTGGCTGACGGTGAGATCGTCTCCCTGATGTACGGCGGCGGCACCCCGGAATCCATGGACCCGGCTCTCAACTCCGCGTCCACCGGTTCCAACCTCATCCGTCTGGCCTTCTCCGGCCTGATGGGCACCCGCGTGGTCGATGGCGTTGCCACCAAGGAGCCGGAGCTCGCTGAGAGCTACACCATCTCCGATGATGGCCTCGTCTACACCTTCACCCTGCGCGAGGGCCTTAAGTGGTCCGACGGCAGCGATTTCTTTGCTTCTGACGTTGTCAAGAGCTGGAATCGCGCTGCTGATCCGGATCTGGGTGCTGCCTACGGCTTCCTGTTTGACGTCATCGACGGCTACGGCACCGATAGCCTGAACGTCGTGGCGGACGACGCAGCGCGTACCCTGACCGTCACGTTGAAGTCGCCCTGCGGCTACTTCCTTGAGCTGTGCGGCTTCACCACCTACTGCCCGGTCAAGGTTGAGGTTACCGACGCGGAGGGCGCTTGGGCGACCAAGCCGGAAACCTTCATCGGCACCGGCCCCTTCAAGATGGTTTCCTACAAGGTTGACGACGTGATCGAGTACGTCAAGAACGAGAATTACTGGAATGCCGAGAACGTCAAGCTCGGCGGCGTCAACGCCTACCTCTCCGAGGATTCCGTTGCGATTCTGGCTGCGTACGAGTCTGACACTGTCTCCTTCATCCAGACCATGGATCCGGCTGAGTTTGAGCGTCTGAATGCGACCTATCCGGGCGAGCTTCAGATTAAGGAGCAGATCGGCACCTACTACGTGCTCTTCAACGTGCATAAGGACCTTTCTCCGGAAGGCAAGACCTTCTCTCAGGTTGAGCAGTCCAAGGCTCGCTATGCGCTGGGTCTGATGGTCAACCGTCAGGATCTGTGCGACTACGTGACCATGGATGGCCGTATTCCGGCGACCGGCTTCTATCCGATCGGCGTTGGCGACGGCGCGAACGGCGTTGCCCGCGGCGAGGGTGAGCTGTACAGCGAGTGGTACACCGGTACCGCGACCTACTCCGAGGAGTATCCGACCTACACTGTTGATCAGGTGGAAGGCGCTCAGATCCTGATGGATCTCGGCTACAGCTACACCGGCTCTCTGGCAGACGGCAACCTGACTTTCACCGATATCCCCGGCTTCGAGTTTGCCTTCAACCAGACTGCGACCAACTCCGCGATCGTGCAGTATGTGCAGCAGTGCTGGAACCAGTTCGGCATTCACGCGACCATCAACACCGAGGCTTGGGCGACCCTGCAGACCAAGCTGGGCAATGGCGATGCTGAAGCCTCCCGTATGGGCTGGGTTGCTGACTTCAACGACTGCGTGAACTTCCTTGAGATCTTCATCAGCGCTTCCGGCAACAACTATCCGCGTCTGGGTCAGGATCTGGGCGATTACACCCGTAACACCGAGAACACCGCCAACGCCGGCATGGGCGCGAACTGGGGTCTGAACAACGACCAGACCTGGGCCGAGGCGTATGACGCTCTGGTGACCAAGATCAAGGTCGAGGGCGATCCGACCAAGCGTGCCGAGATGTGCGCTGAGGCGGAGAGAATCCTGATGGCGACCGGCGCTGTGGCTCCGCTGCAGTACTACACCAACCCGGTCATGGTCAAGCCGAACGTCAAGAATCTTGCTGTTCTGCCGACCGGCGACGTCGTTTGGAACTACGCCTACATCGGTGAGTAATCATCGGATTTAGACGAATTCAAAGGCTCCCCCGAAAGGGGGAGCCTTTATCGTTTTTATTTCAAGGAACGATCAGGCGAAGAAAACCGACATTTCAAGCAAAAACGAAGCATTTGTGCCCGAAGAGCTCCGGACTCAAGAGCGCCCATGATTCTTCAAACATGCTTTTTGATATATTCGGAATTCGCTTAACCGCTCCTTGCTTTTCCGCGCGGGAAGCTGCGCAAAGCAGCGACGGAATGGAAAACCGCAATGAAAGGCGGTTACGGTTTGTCACTTGGCGTTTTCTCGGGGAGGGACAGCGTTTGAAGCTCATCGAGCAGGCTTGCCAGCGTACAGGCGGACAGTTCACGGCGCAGAACGTCGACGGTACGCCGCCTTCGAGCTTGAAGCACTGTGCGGATTCCCGCTCCGACGGGACAGAGCGACGGCGAAGCTGTGTGAATCTTGAACGGCTCAAACGCCTGCTCGCTTTCCACGGCCATGAAGATATCCCAAAGCGTAATCTCCTTGACCGGACGCCCCAGCTCTGTTTTCCCGCGACCGGGCTTTGTGATCAGCAGACCTGCATCCCGGAGCTTGATGAACAGGTTGCGGATGATGACCGGATGACACCCGGCGCTGGCCGCGACGATATGGCTGGTGACATGCAGATCGGGAAAATAGGCCACCATCATCAGCGTATGCACGGCAAGGGAAAACTGCGTGCTGTTCGTCATATGCATTCACCTCGTGTTTTTCATATTGTAATGGATACCGAAAGAAAAGTCAAACTGTAATGGTTGACATTACAAAATGGGAGTGCTATAATCTGTAATCAAAAAGATTACATTATGGAGAGAAGTGCGATGAAAACAGCCATTGTTTTTTATTCCAAGCATCATGGAAGCACGAAAAAACTGCTGGATGCGATTGCAGCGGAACATGATGTGGCGCTGATTGATGCGGCAGAAATGCAGAACGCCGAGCTGACGGACTACGAAATGATCGGCTTTGCATCGGGCATATACTATTCGAAGTTCCACAAGTCTGTTCTCGACGTGGCGCGCAAGAACCTGCCGCAGAATAAGCGAGTCTTCTTCCTTTACACGTACGGCGCGAAGAAGGAGGGCTACACGAGGGCGATTGCGGAAGCGGTCAAGCCGAGCGGAGCGGCGGTCGTGGGCGAGTATGGCTGCTACGGCTTCAATACCTTTGGTCCGTTCAAGCTCATCGGCGGTATAGCCAAGGGAAGACCGAACGAGGCAGATATCGAGCAAGCAGTGCAGTTTTATTGCGGATTGGCCGACCAATGAGAGAAGCTGCGGGGCATGCGTTCCGCAGCGTTTTGTATCGTTTGGGCGTGCAAAGCGACGATTGGCAGGGTTTCGCTTGCATCCCTTCGACGGCAGCGTTATGATAAAGAAGAATAAGGGAGGTTATCATCCGTGAAGAAAAAGAGAAAATGGATCAAGTGGGCGGTGCTGCTTCTGATTGTGCTTGCAGTGGTTCTGGTGCTGTCCCTGTCCCAAACGACGCAGTCCGTAGCCTATACGCAAATGGAAGTGACGACCGGCGATCTTGTGACGTATTACAACTTTGACGGTGTGGTCAAGGCTGATCGCGTGCAGACGATCACCGCTGCGCAGGGCGGCATCGTGGATACTGTGTATGTGGATCGGAATCAGCAGGTTAAGGAAGGCGACAAGCTTGTTAAATTCGATGGCGGCGAGGTAATCCGTGCCGACATCGACGGCGAGATCACCAGTTTGCCGATTGCCGAGGGCGACGTAGTCACCGCCGGCGAAAAGGTCTGCGAGATCATGGATATGGAAAAGCTGAGCGTGGCGCTCAATGTGGATGAATATGACGTGCGCGCCGTCACGCCCGGCACGATGGCGGAAATTACGGTGCTGGCAACCGATACGGTTTATATGGGCGAGATCGTCTCGCTGGACAAGAACGGCACAGCTTCGGGCGATCTTTCCTATTATACGGCAGAGGCAGAGCTTGGCGATGCCCATGGCGTGTACCCGGGCATGCAGGTGAGCGCGAAGGTGCTGCGCGGTCAGGCGCTGGGCGCGTCCATTGTGCGTATGGAGGCCATTGCGTTTGACGAGTACAATCAGCCGTATGTGCTCATGTATGCTTCGGACGGCAAAAGCACCGTACAGGTGCCTGTAACGGTGGGCATCAGCGACGGCGTCTATGCCGAGATCAGCGACGGCGTTTCGGCGGGTGATATCGTGCTCAAGTCCAGCGGCATGACCATGGCGGAGCTGATGGAATTGATGCGGGCGCAGGGGCCGATGGCGAGGTGATCGCGCAATGAGCAATGACTTTTTCTCCATGCGATCCATCGTCAAGCAGTATCAAATGGGCGACGAGGTTCAGACGATCCTCAAGGGCATTGATCTTGAC
>CAZACG010000050.1:0-7629 GCA_964483645.1 uncultured Oscillospiraceae bacterium
CCACGTTTTCCAGATTATCGGCCATATTTTTCTGTCTGTACAGATAATACGCGCGCATGCCCATCTCATGCGCGGCCTCGCGGCCAAGCGCGACCATACGCGCAACATCCTGCTCGCTTTGTCGATAGCCCTGCTCATGCAGCCTGGAAGAGCGCTTGATGGCCAGCGTATGAACGGTCAGGCTGTCCGGGTTAAGCGTCCGAATTTGCCGAAGCGTTTGCGTAAACATGGCCATATCCTCGCCCGGAAGCGCTGCGATAACGTCCATATTGATGTCCTCAAAGCCCAGCGCTCTGGCCAGCTCGTAGCATTCAATGGTTTGCTTAGCTGTGTGCGCACGACCGATGCGTTCAAGCGTACAATCGTTCATGGTCTGCGGATTGATGCTGATGCGCGTTACGGGATGACTGCGCAGCATTGTAAGCTTTTCACGATCAAGCGTATCCGGTCGTCCGGCTTCAACGGTAAACTCAGCAAGCCTGCCAAATCGCTTTTCGATATGGGCGAGCAGACGATGAAGCTGCGCGGTGGTCAAGCTGCTGGGCGTTCCGCCGCCGATATAGCCGATGCTCACATCAAGTCCGAAAGATTTTGCCATCTCGCTGCATGCGTCGATTTCATGCATCAGCGCTTCCAGATAGGGCTCAACAAGCTTGCCGTTGCCGATTTCTCCGGAGGAAAAGGAGCAATACGAGCAGCGCGTTGTGCAGAATGGAATGCCGATATATAAATCGCAGGCATTCTTGGGTCTGTCAATCCAATCGCTCTGCGCCGTGATGATCTCATCGAGCACATCCAGCTTTTCGTCCGAAAGGTCAAAAAGCTCGCCGAGCGTACGTCTCGCCTCCGCTCTGCTTTTTCCGCTCTCCATCTGCTGATAATATAACCGCGTCGGGCGGATGCCGGTGAGAGAGCCCCAAGCCGGACGCCGATGGGTGTAATCCTTCAGAAGCTGATAACAGCAGCGCTTGATGAGCCGCTTGAGCTGACGTTTTTCCTCCAAGCCGCCCGAAAGTACGGCGGCAGAGCTCAGCCGATACTCTTGACAGTGCTCGCCGCATTGCAATGCAAAGCATTCATGCCAAAGATCATCGACAAGCTCATGCGTATGGATCAACACCGCATCGCTGTACTCGCCCGGTTCGACCGCCGAGCCTTCTCCGTAAAAGAGCCGCACAACATCCGCAATGTCGTTAAAAAAACCGGAAAAGGGTGTATGAATTGCGATGATCACGCATACTGCCCCCGTTCCCATGCAATCTTTGTTTTCATGCCGTGTCCGGGATAAACGACCGTTTCTGCGTCAAGCTTGAGCAGACGCATCAGCGAGGACGCCATTTGGAAGTTATTCCCGCCCGGCAAATCGACACGCCCATAGCTTTTATAGAACATGGTGTCTCCGCTGAAAAGCGAGTGATCGTTCAAATAGCACACGCCGCCTGGCGTATGTCCGGGCGTATGCAGCACCTGAAACGCTATGTCGGCCTCGGTCACCGTGTCGCCATCTTCAAGCAGAACATCGGCCTGAGGCAGCACAAGCCGCGCGCCGATCATGCCTGAGACATTGAGCTCGGGATCGGAAAGCGCCGGCGCGTCCTGACGATGCACGTACAGCTTCGCGCCTCGATCCAGCCAAGGCTTGAGATACAGCATATGATCAAAATGCGCATGCGTCAAAAGTACGGCAGCAACCCTTCTGCCGCAGACCGCTCCCTCCACGCTGGCAAATTCTGCGCCGGGATCAATCACGACACAGCTGTCGCTTTCGTCAAGCCCAACGACATAGGTATTGACCTGAAGAGCGCCGCCGACAACGGTTTTGATATCAAGGCAGCTCTCCATCAGAACGTCCTCCTGGAATCAATCAGCAGCGTTACGGGGCCGTCGTTGATCAGCGACACCTTCATATCTGCCTGAAAAATACCCGTTTCGACATGCACGCCGGACGCGCGAAGCCCTTCGCAGTAGGCCTCATACATCGGAACGGCGACATCCGGCCTTGCCGCCTTAATGAAGCTCGGCCTGCGCCCGTGACGAACGTCGCCATGGAGTGTAAATTGCGAAATGGCGAGAATAGACCCGCCCGCATCGAGAATAGAGCGGTTCATTTTGCCCGCTTCATCCTCAAAGATACGCAGATTAACGGTCTTGTCCACGCAGTAGCGCACATCCTCCTGCGTATCGCCTTCCTCAACGCCGCACAGCACCATAAAGCCTGAACCGATGCTGCCTACCAGATTGCCATCTATGCGTACGCTGGACTCGAGTACGCGCTGAATGACCAGTCTCATTGTCTTTTCACCTCATATCCGCGAACGAATCAGACGCGGAAAATATCAATTGTATCCTGTCGCTTAGCGATCTGCTTGATGATCCAATCCAGTTCCTGCTTGTTGGCTACCTGAAGCGTAAGTTCGATGGTGCAGGTCTGATTGCTGCTGTTTACACGCGCATTGAGCGCGCATACGGTCACCTTTTGTGCCGACAGATAGCTCATCAGATCCGCCAGCAGATTGTTTCTATCGTAGGCCAATATCTGGATCGAGCCGTTATAGAAGGAATTGGTCGTATCCGCCCATTCTGTGGCAACCCATCTGGCAGGATCGTAGGACGAATTAACGTTCACGCACTCACGCGAGTGAATGGTCACGCCTCGTCCGCGCGTAATATAGCCGATGATTTCGTCCCCCGGAAGCGGCGTACAGCACTTGGCAAAATGAACCTGACAGCCCGGGAGACCGGCGACGATGATACCCATGTCATTATGCGTCGCTTTACTTGTGTTGCGCGACGGCGTCTGCTCGCCCGCCTGCACCCTCGGCATCACCGGGATCAGCGGCTTTTCATGGCTGTGCTGCTCCTCGCGCAGTCGCGTGATGATATGCACAGACGTTATGCCGCCGCAGCCTACTGCGGCATAGAGGTCGTCCACATCCGCAAAGGAGTATTTTCGCAGAATAGGCTCCAGATACTCGGCTTTGATCAGCGCGGAGAGCGAGGAGGATTGCCGCTTGGCTTCATACTCAAGCATTTGCTTGCCGCTTGCAATATTCTCTTCCTTGAGCTCCTTTTTATAGAATTGACGAATCTTAGCCTTCGCCTGAGACGTTTTGGCAATCTTGAGCCAATCACGGCTGGGCCCCTTGCTGTTCTGCTGCGTGATAATTTCGACGAAGTCGCCCGTTTCCAATTGCGCGTCAAGCGTCACGATTCGTCCATTGATCTTCGCGCCCACGCACTTATTGCCCACGGCGCTATGAATGCGATAGGCAAAGTCGATGGGTGTCGCGCCCTTAGGCAAATCCACAATTTCGCCCTTGGGCGTGAAAACGAACACTTCATCGCTGAACAAATCGACCTTGAGTGACTTAATAAATTCCTCGGAATCGCGCGTATCGTTCTGCCAGTCAAGAATCTGTCGCAGCCAATACAGTTTGTTGTCCAGCCCGTCCGCAGCCTGCTTGCCTTCCTTGTAACGCCAATGCGCTGCAATGCCGTATTCGGCGATGCGGTGCATCTCAAAGGTTCGAATCTGCACCTCAAAAGGCATGCCGTTTTCGCCTACGACCGTCGTATGCAACGACTGATACATGTTCGGCTTGGGCGTGGAAATATAGTCCTTAAAACGGTTGGGAATCTGCTTCCAAAGCGTATGGACAATACCGAGCACGGCATAGCAATCCTGTACAGTATCCACGATCACGCGCATAGCGATCAGATCAAAGATCTGCTCAAAGGGCTTATGCTGAAGCACCATTTTGCGATAGATGCTGTAAAAATGCTTTGGACGGCCGTCAATCTCAAAATGAATATGAAGTTCGCGGATCTTCTCCTCCAGCGTGCTGATAACAGCGCGGATATTCTCCTCGCGCTCGGCGCGCTTCATGCCGACCTTGGCAATCAGGTTTTGATAACCTTCCGGATCCAGATAACGCAGGCAAAGGTCTTCAAGCTCCTGTTTGATCTTATAAACACCCAAACGATGCGCGATGGGCGCATAAATATCCAGCGTTTCCTGCGCAATACGGCGCTGGCTCTCCGGGGATTGCGCCTTGAGCGTGCGCATATTGTGCGTACGGTCCGCGAGCTTGATGAGAACCACGCGAATGTCCTTGCTCATGGCGAGAATCATTTTGCGAATGGATTCAGCCTGCTGCTCCACGCGAGAGGAAAAATCGAGGCGCTTGAGCTTGGTAACGCCGTCTACGAGCAGCGCAACTTCTTGCCCGAATTCCTTTTCAATTAATTCAAGAGAAATATCATCGCAGTCCTCAATGGTGTCATGGAGCAAGCCTGCCGCAATGGTTGGCGCATCCAGCATGAGCTTGGCCAAAATACCGGCGACGGTCAGCGGATGCACAAAATAAGGCTCTCCGGACTTGCGCATCTGTCCTTCATGCGCTTTTTCGGCAAAATGATATGCCTTTTCTACAAGCTGGACATTGGCCTCAGGATGATACTTGACCAGTATCGCAATTAATTCTTCAAGACTTTTGCATTCTTCCTGCGTCAAAACGGTATCCCCCCTCCGTTTATCCCTTCAGCGCAATCAGCTTTGCCCGTAGAGAGCTGTCTTCGAGCGAAACGCGCCCGCTGGGCAGCAGTTTATATTGAAATGGAATCATGGTGTATTCAACAAGCTTCAGCTCGGCAAAAATCATGACGGCAGAGATGACCTGACTTTCGCTGACATGCGCTTCTCCGGCGATAAGGTTGAGACTATACTCCATTTTCGCTCGCTGACGCAGCACGCGGAACACTTGGCGCAGCTCGTCGTCGCTCAAATACAGCCTCTGAACGGTATGCAGGGTATGCTGCTCAAGACCCGTAACCTCGATGATGCGTGCCTGAGGGAAGCGATTGAACACCTGCTCACGCTCTGCATCGTCCATAAAGCCGTCCAGCATCACAATCGCACGCGGCTGGCAGCTCATTTTTCCCCATTGAGGAGCCATCACCAGCGTATTGAACATGCGAATATCGTCGAGTGCATACAGTGCGTAATCCATCTGAGCATGCGCGACAGCCAGATGAATATTCGCCATCTTCAGCGCGGATATGCTGTGCGTACATAGGAGCGTTCCCTGATAGCTGCTCAGCAATTCCTCGGAAAGCAAGCTAAAGGCAGCTTGCAACTGTATTTTCTCTGCGGAGCGGGTGCACGCCTGACGGCTCATGGCGAGAGCATCAAGAAATGCGCGATCCAGCTCGTTTTCACGCCTTTGACATTCTGCTAAAAAAGCCTTTGCGGGCATGTAGGCCTGAAACTGCTTAATCTCGCACTGCACGCTGCGTTTATCCTGCCATTGATTGATGGAAAGGCCAACGACGGCGTCGATGACCTCGGGCATGCTCTTAGCGCGTTCGCCCATCCGAAAGCCGATCGCAGAGCGCATTTCGCTTCCCTGGGCAAGACGCATCCTCAGATGCGCGCCTTCCTTGCCAATCGGCCGTACATCCGTCGTGTGTACGCCGCGTAGGCAGAACACAGGCGCAGGATTGCCAAAGCCCGTGGGTTGCATGGAAGAAAATGCCTCGACAAGCTCCTCTGTGACCTCGCTCAGCTCAAGCTCCAGATCATATTCTTCCGTAGGAATAAACGCCTCGGGCGCAGATTGCTCTTCAATCGCCTGTGACAGTCGACGCTTAAACTCCGGAACGTTTTTAGCTTCAATCGTCAAGCCTGCAGCCTGCGCATGTCCGCCAAAGCGAACAAACAAATCCCGACAGGCTGACATGGCCTTGTGAATGTCTACCCCGGGAATCGAGCGGGCAGAGCCTACGCATAGCTCGCCGTCCTGTGAGAGCAGAATCGTTGGCCACTTGTATTTTTCTACCAGCCTGGATGCAGCCAAACCGATTACGCCCGGATTCCAGCCCTCGCCGCATACGACGATAGCTCGCTCATGCCGAAAGTCGATTTCAGCGCATGTGCGTTCATCCGCCTGCTTGAAGATGGCAAGCTCAAGCTCGCGGCGCTTAGTATTATCCTGATCCAGCTCGGAAGCGATTTCGCGGGCTGTCTCCGGCTTTCTGGTCGTCAGTAATTCAACGCCGCGCGAAGCCAAAGCAAGTCTGCCGCCTGCGTTGATACGCGGAGCCATACGAAAAGCCACATCGGACGCCGATACCGTCTTTGCGTCAACGGACGCAGATTCCATCAGCGCAATCAGTCCGGGCCGCTTTGTTTGAGCCATCGCTTGCAGACCGTAGAAAACAATCACGCGGTTTTCATCCAGCAGAGGCACAATATCTGCAATGGTCGCCATGGCGGCCAGTTCCCAAAGCGGTTCAATGGCTTCCATGCCGCCCAAAGCATGGACCAGCTTAAAGGCTACGCCTGCACCGCAGAGCCTTCTAAACGGATAATTTCCAAGAAGCGGATTGAGCACGGCGTCGCATTCGGGCAGTTCAGGCCCCAGCTGATGATGGTCGGTGACAATCACGCGCATGCCCAGTTCTTTAGCTCGGGCTACCTCAGCGACGCTGGTAATGCCGCAGTCCACCGTGACCAGCAGCTTCGCGTGAGATGCAATCTGTTCAACGGCCGTCAAATTGAGACCATATCCCTCGCCGTGGCGATCCGGAATATAAAAGGAAACCTTTGCACCCTGCTTTCTGAAATAGGTTAGCAAAATAGCGGTCGCCGTTACGCCATCTACATCGTAGTCGCCAAAGATGACAATCTCTTCGTTCTTGGCTATTGCATCCCGGATGACTGCAACCGCTTGTTCCATGTCCTGCATGAGCATGGGATCGTGCAAATGATCCATTTTCGGATGCAGATACCGGTCGATTTTCTCCGCGGTATCTATTCCACGATCCACGAGCAGTTCAAGCAGTCTGGCAGGAACGTCGAGGTTTTGCAGATCAGTGCTTTCTTGCGCGAGATCATGCTTTTTTTGAACAAATCGCAGCAAATTGCAGCCCTCCTTTCCCCTTCTGTCCGGTCACGGGCATACGCTCATGCCCATGACCCGGCAGAAGAATGTTTAATAAGAAACGGCGTAAGGGGCGGGTAAGCACCCGCCCCTTACGATTCAAGTCGTTACTTCTTCTTGCGGGAAGCGCTCAAATCCATCAGAGCAGCCCAAACATAACCGTTGATCATATTGGCGGAGTAGGTGCCGGCCAGCAGACCGACGATCAGCGGCAGCGCGAACTGCTTAACCGAATCAACGCCCAGCACATACAGCATCACAATGGTAATCAGCGTCGTCACAGTCGTATTCAGTGTGCGCGGCAGGGATTCCGTCACGGCGATGCTGACAATCTCGCTGTGAGATTTGCTGCGCACGCTTGCCTTACGGTTGTTCTCACGAATGCGGTCAAAGATGATGATCGTATTGTTGATCGAATAACCGACAATGGTCAGCAATGCGGCGATAAAGGTCGTCTCTACGCGAATCAGACCGCTGAAGATGGTTACAAACGCGAGCATGATCGCTACGTCGTGAACCAGGCCGATGACGGCGGCCAGACCGGAATACAGATCGAAGCGGAACGCAATATACGCCAGCATCAGGATAGCGGCAAGCGTAACGCTCTTGATGGCGTTGTTGATCAGGTCGCGTCCTGCAACGGCACCCACGCGGGAAATATCGACGTATTCCATATGCGTATAGGTTG
>CAZACG010000051.1:0-7603 GCA_964483645.1 uncultured Oscillospiraceae bacterium
GACGGAGCTTGTAGACGGGCAGACGAAGATCACCGTCACCGGCGTTCCGGCGCATGCCTCTACGCCCGAGAAGGGCAAAAACGCCGCGAAGATGCTGCTCGCCGTGCTGGAGGGCATGGAGGTCGGCGGCGAAGCCGTAAAGCTGCTGGTCGAAGCTGCGGGCGAGGGCGACGCCGGAGAAAATTTGGGCATTGCGGGCAGCGACGCCGTCTCCGGCCCGCTGACCATCAACCTCGGTTTGCTCTTTGCTCAGGATGGCGAGCTGAGCGTGACCTTTGACTGCCGTTATCCGGTCTTTTTTGACGGACAGAAAGTGCGTTCGACCGTGGAAAAGCGCCTTGCGCCCGCAGGCTTTGTGATGGCGCCGGGCAGCGACAGCAAGCCGCATCACGTCCCCGAAAGCAGCGAGCTGGTCACCAAGCTCATGGATGTTTATAACGGGATTACGGGTGAGCACGCCAAGCCATTTGCAATCGGCGGCGGTACATATGCCCGTCATCTCAATGAGGGCGTTGCCTATGGCATGCTCTTCCCGGGCGACCCGGAGCTGGAGCATCAGGCCAACGAGAGCATCAAGCTTGAAAGTCTTGTGAAGGCTGCGAGAATCTACGCCTATGCGATTGTCGCGCTGTGCGCGTAAGCGATGAAGAGCGCATATGCATTCCGATACAAACGGCTTCGTTTGCACATCTGCTTTTCTGTCCTGACTTTCCCTCGCTTCACTCGGCCTTGTCAGAGCGAAAAACGAATACGCGCTGTGAAGCGTTTGAAGGGTGAATGCGTATAAAGGCGCTGCTTTGCGCCATTTCCCATATGGTAAGAAAAGAACGGGCAGCTCGAGGGCGGCCCGTTCTTTGGTATGATAGATCAGCGATGATTCAGGAAATTCCGTGCTTCACTCTGTCGCGTTCCTCGGCGCGCTTGGCGTTGCCCCAGCGATCCATGGTGCCCACTAGATAGCCTGTGATACGGCGGATGCGCTGGAAGGGTTGACTGCGATAGCGATAGGCGATGTCCACGAACTCGCCGTCAAGGGAAATGTCAATGGCGTCGGGCTCGCGTCCGTAGAGCTGCGCGCCGCGGGCGATGTAGGCGTCGATTTCCTCTTGCGGGCAGACGCCGCCGGTGACATGGATCTGACACATCAGCAAAACCTCCATATGTAGTGGAATGATTTAATTATAACACAAAATGCTGTACTGTCCATAGGCTTCTGAAGCGAATGCATAGCTTTTGCCGCTGAAAACAGGAAGCCGTCTATGGCTTTTATGGGCAAAAAAGGAAGGTCGGCAAAAATAAAGCAAGGGAACGCAGGCGTCAATCTGCGTCCCCTTGCTGCTGCTTGACTTTTTATCCCGATTTCATTCGGATACTGCGCTCGAAAAAACATGGAACGCATTGCGTCCTGACAGCTTTTTCCGAATTACTTGGCGACGTAGCCGATCTTTTTCATCAGCTTCTGCACCGTGCGCTCTGCCAGACGGCCTGCGCGCTCTGCGCCGGAGCGGTAGACCTCTTCCATGTACTTCTTGTCCTTCATCACGCGCGCGAACTCCGACTGAATCGGAGAAAGCGTTTCGATTGTTACGTCGGTTACGCGGCTCTTGAGCTCGCCGTAGCCCTTGCCTTCCAAGGAGGTCACGACGGATTCCATGCTCTCGCCCGTCAGCGCACAGATGATGGAAAGCAGGTTGGACACGCCCGGCTTATTTTCCGGATCAAAGCGGATACATGCGTCGGAGTCGGTGACGGCGCGGCGATACTTGCGGCGGATGACGTCCGGCGTGTCCAGAACGGAAATGAAGCTGTCCTCTGCGTCGGACTTGCTCATCTTGCGGGTTGGCTCGGACAGGCTCATCACGCGTGCGCCGACCTTGGAGTAGTAGCCCTCCGGGACGGTGAACACATTGCCGTATATGCCGTTGACACGGTTGGCGATATCGCGGCAGATTTCAAGGTGCTGGGTCTGATCCTTGCCCACCGGCACGAGATTGGCCTGATAGAGCAGAATATCGCCCGCCATGAGCACCGGATAGGTGAACAGGCCGCAGTTGATGTTGTCGGCATGCTTGGCGCTCTTGTCCTTGAACTGCGTCATGCGGCTCATCTCGCCCATGTAGGTGTAGCAGTTGAGCAGCCACGCCATTTCGGCATGCTGGGGGACGTGGCTTTGAAAGAAAAGCACGCTCTTTTGGGGATCAAGGCCGGAGGCCAGCAGAAGACCGAGCATCTGCATGGAGTTCTGACGGAACTTGGCCGGTTCCTGACGAACGGTGATGGTATGCAGGTCGGCGACCATATACAGGCAGTCGTACTGATCCTCCAAAAGCTTCCAGTTGCGCATTGCGCCGATGTAGTTGCCCAGCGTGGGCGTGCCGGTAGGCTGGATGCCGGAGAGAATGCGCTGCTTCTTTTCCTGAGTTTGTTCCATGGGAGTGGACCTCCTTTTGTTTCTGAAAACGCCGGGACGGCGCCGGTGTTGAGCGGGTCATCTGCCAAATGCTGCTGCGGCTGACGATGATGAATGGATTCATTGTAGCACAAAGCCAACGCATACGCAAGAATGCGGGGGAAAGAGATGCGCAGACCAAGGGAATCTGTTTGTCTGCGTTGACTTTTTAATCCTACGGCAGTATACTATGCATAATTGGGTTGGTATACCCGATTGGTCAATAGAAAATGAAGCTATTCCAAGGAGAGAACGATATACATGAGTACAGAAAACAAACGCGCTGTCGTGCTGATTCCGGCCTACAAGCCGGATGAACGTCTGATTGCGCTGACGCAGGAGCTGCTGGAAAGCAAGCTGGACGTCATGCTGGTGGACGACGGAGGACAGAAAGCATTTGAGCATATCTTTGAGGCGTGCCGCGCACTCGGTGCGAAGGTCGCCGTTCATGCGGTCAACATGGGCAAGGGACGCGCGCTCAAGACGGGCATCAATGCCTGTCTTCTGGAATGGCCCGATTTGTTTGGCGTCGTAACCGCCGATGCGGACGGTCAGCATACGCCCAAGGATATCCTTCGCCTGATCGACGCGCTCTATGAGCATCCGGACAAGCTGGTGCTCGGCTCGCGCGAGTTCACAGGCGACGTACCGTTCAAAAGCCGCTGGGGAAATCGGATCACGCGCGCGGTGTACGCGTTGGCCAGCGGCGTGCATGTGGGCGATACACAGACCGGTTTGCGCGCGCTGCCGCGCTGCGCGCTTGAAGAGATGGCGAGGATTGACGGCGAGCGCTATGAGTATGAGATGAATGTGCTGCTCAAGCTGCGCGATATGCATCTGGGCGTTTTCGAGGTGCCGATTGAGACGATTTACATCGACGACAACGCAGGCAGCCACTTCAATCCCGTGCGCGACGCGATGCGCATCTATGCGGTCATTTTCAAATACCTCTTTTCCTCCATCACTTCCTTTGTGGTGGATTATGCGCTGTACTGGCTGTGCCTGAGCTTGGGGCTTTCCGGCTTTGTCAGCTATGCTTTGGCGCGTGTGGTATCCTCGCAGGTCAATTACCGCTTGAACAAGCATACCGTGTTCTCAGGACGCGGCGGCAAGCATTCCATGGCGAAGTATTATGCGCTGGCCGTGGTGCAGGGCGCGCTGGGCGCAGCGCTGGTACAGTTCCTGCCGACGGTCATGCCGCTTTCCGCCGGAATCATCAAAATCCCGGTGGATATCGTCCTCTTCTGCATCAGCTACGTGATCCAGCGCGATTACGTGTTTGACAAATGAGGCGGGGAATGAAACCGAACATCCGGGCGCGGAGGCGTGTGAGATTGCGCTCCGCGCTTCTTTTGGTTCTTGCGGCGGACCTTTTGATGATGGCGGCGCGGCTGTTCACCTCGCGCAACAGCGCGGGTGCATGGATATTCACGCGCGGCGTCATCATGGAGGCGCTTGTTTCGCTGCTGGCCTTCGGCGGGGGTTCATATCTGGGGCTTTACGTATTGGATGGCGATCACCGAAGGATGGTACCGCGCAGGAACCTCAGTCAGGCGCAGATTCTTTGGCTGGCGCTTCTGGGCGCGGCGCTGATTTTTCCGGTGACGTTGCTCTCGGATTTGTTTTGGTATCTCTTTGACACGGGGCGGCCTTTAGCGGGCGTGGATTATGCCGCATTCGTGAAGGCGCCGGGCGCGGATTTTCTGCCGAGGCTGCTCAAGAGCGCGCTGCTTGCGCCCGTGCTGGAGGAGCTTTTCTTCAGGGGTTATCTGTATGGGGCGCTCAAGCGCTATGGCGAGAGGGCGGCGATGGCGGCTGCGGCGCTCTGCTTTGCGCTGGTACACTTTGGAACGTATGCCGATATGGACGGCTCGCTGCTTCTGTACACGATCATCGGCGCACTGCTGACGCTGGTCATGAACCGAACGGGCTCTATAACCGCCGCGATGCTCGTGCATGGATGCTACAACCTCGCGCTCATTCTCTGCGATTATTCGGGGCTGGACATTTTGTTTTACGGGCTGTCGCCGGTGAGTTGTTCGGTGCGCCTTTTGGGCTGTGCGGCGTTCGTCTATGTGCTCAAACGTGCATGGGTTGCGCGTGCGGCGCGGCCGCGCGAAGCCGAGCCGCCGGAAAGGTTCGGCAGACGGGAGAAGGCGTTGCTGATCGCCTCCTGCGCGGCTGTGATCTGTGCTTCGCTGCTGCTGAGCTGATGGAGGTGCGAGGATGAATATGGCGCTCATCTGCATGGGCAGATTGAAGGAAAAATATTGGCGCGACGCTGCGGCTGAATACGAAAAGCGGCTTTCGCGTTTTGGCAGATTTGAAACCATCGAGCTGCCGGATCTGCCCGAGCCTGCGAATTCATCGCCCGCTATCGAGGGGCAGATTAAGCGAAAAGAGGGCGATGCAATTCTTTCCAAGCTGCGCGACGGAGATATTGTCGTATGCCTGTGCATCGACGGCAAACAGATGGACTCCGTGCAGCTTTCTAAGAAATTGACGGAGCTCACCGACACGGGTAGGCGCGTGGTGTTCGTGATCGGAGGCTCGCTGGGGCTGTCGGAGGCGGTCGTCGCCCGCGCGCAGCTGAAGCTTTCGTTTTCGCCGATGACCTTTCCGCATCAGCTGGCCCGCATTATGCTGCTGGAACAGACCTACCGCGCGATGAAAATCGCGGCGGGAGAGAGATATCACAAATAGCCCTCTCAGGCCTTTGGGGGCGGGGCTTACAGAGAAAAGTTGTTGCGTGGCTTAAGCGGCTTATACCAATGGCTCTCCCATTCAGGGGAGCTGGCGCGGCAAGGCCGCGACTGAGAGGACTATGGGCGTGCATGAGAGGGCTACGACGGCAGAAAGGGAGAAACGGATGCACTACGATTTTGATTTGGTGGGCAAGATTGGCTCGATGGCGCTGATTCGCCGCGAGGATGCCGACATTGATTACAATATTTTTTCCCGTCTGGGCAGCGAGCTGCGGCCGGGCATGATCTGGGTAACTTCCGGCGCGGCGGAGATCGGGCGTCTTGACTATATCAAGCGTCACGGTCATGAGCTTGACTGTGACAGCGTGGATGCGAAGACGGATTACGCCGCGCAGGGACAGAGCATCCTGATGGAGCAGTACAGGCATTTTATCCGTCAGGAGTATTCCGTCCGTCAGGTGCTGGTGGAGCATCAGCATTTTAATGACGTTGAAAAGCGCGAACATATCCGCCGTCTCTTTCTGCGTGCCAAAGAGCAGGGTGCGATTCCGATTGTCAATTACAACGATCCCGTTTCTGACGAGGAGAATCGTAAGTGGGAGCTTTCCGTGCTGCGGCGCGAGCATCGCGAGGTGCATGAGTGCGTAGACAATGACGAGACGGCGGCGGTGATCGCAGGGCTGATCAGCACGCGTGTGCTGCTGATTATGACCTCTACCGAGGGCATCTATGCCGATCCCCGGGATCCTGATACGCTTGTGCGCGATGTGCTCGCGCCGGACGCGCAGCAGCTTGAAGCAAAGGTGCGCGAATTGCAGAAGCATTGTCAGGGGGCGTCCCGCGCAGGCGCGAACGGCGCGCATGCCAAGCTGGAGTTTGCGCTCGGCCCGGCGCTTCGCGGAACGACCGTCATCATCGGCCATGGCAGACACCGCATCAGCGATCTGGTTGAGGGCCGAGTACCCTGTACGCGAATCGGAATCGAATGAGCTTTCCCCACCTGTGGGCGGCTGATTGACAATTGGGAGGCGTTATCCATGAAAGCAAATTATCATACGCACACCACGCGCTGCGGACATGCGCACGGTACAGATGAAGAATATGTGCTCGCGGCCATCAAGCGGGGCTTTTCCGAGCTTGGCTTTTCAGATCATGTGCCGTGGCCGTACAAGAGCGGCTTTACCCATCCCGGCGTTCGCATGCCCATCACGCAGCTGGATGAATATCTGTCCGCTGTGCGCACGCTGAAGCAGAAGTATGCCGAGCAGCTGAGCATCCGCGTGGGCTTTGAGTGCGAGCATTTTCCGCAGTACATGGGCTGGCTGAGAGAGATGAAGGAAGAAAAGCAGCTGGACTATCTGATTCTCGGCAACCATTATGACGGTTCGGACGAGACGGGCCGATACTTTGGGCATTCCAAAACGGCGAAGGAGCTTGAGGAATACGTGCAAAGCACGATCAAGGGCTTGGAAACCGGCTTGTTCGCGTATCTGGCGCATCCGGATATGTTCATGCGGGGTTATGGAGCCTTTGACGATAATTGCCGGGCGGCGGCGCGCGAACTGTCCCAAGCCTGTGCGGCGCTGCATTTGCCCATGGAATACAACGTGCATGATCGTTACTGCGCGCCGGAGAAGAAAAGCTATCCCGATCCGGAATTCTTCGAAATTGCCATTGCGCAGGGCGCGCAGATCATCATTGGTCTTGACGCGCACGAGCCCGAGGAACTGAGCAATCCGGCTCAGTGGGACAGAGCCATTGAGGAGCTTGACGCATTCGGTGTGACGCGGCTGGAACGACTGTAAGGCGCGTGCAGAAGCCGAGCTACGCTGACCCGCGCGCATCAGGCATTGACATGGAGCGAGTTTAACGATATCCTGAAAGGACAAAGCAATCAGGAGGGTATTATGGGCTTCTTTGATAAAATCCGCGCGTCCTTTGCGCGCTTCATGTCCGGTCGCTACGGCGCGGATCAGCTGGGCATGACGATGGTGATCACCGCGCTGATCCTGACGGTACTCGGCTCGCTCGCCGGCAACTGGATTTTGCGGCTGCTGTCGGATGTGCTGCTGATCCTCATGCTGGTGCGCATGCTCAGCAAGGACAGATATAAGCGCGCGCATGAGAATCAGGTCTACCTTGAAAAGACTGGCAGAATCCGGCAGAGCGCGACCGAATGGCTCAACCGCATGAAGAACAGCAGGAAGTATCGCTATTTTGTCTGTCCTAAATGCAAAAAGCGTCTGCGCGTGCCGCGCGGCGTGGGCAATGTGACGATCACCTGTAAGGGCTGCGGCGAAAAATTTGACAAAAAGGCGTAAACACAAAAGCGGGGGTCTTCAAAGGCTGCCCGCTGTTTTTGCTGTATGGGAATTGATACTCATCTCATACTCATCTCAGATCAAAACGAGCTATCAGCGCGAAGTGAAGAAGGGGTCTGGGGACAATG
>CAZACG010000052.1:0-7565 GCA_964483645.1 uncultured Oscillospiraceae bacterium
GGTATCCAGAATCACGACGTCATGCTGATGCTCTCTGGCATAGGCCACGGCTTCAAGCGCGGTCTGCACAGGATCCTGCGTGCCGCGTTCAAAGACGGGCGCGCCGACCTGAGCGCCGACAACCTGAAGCTGCTTGATGGCGGCGGGGCGATAGATATCGCAGCCGACCAGCAGCGGCTTCTTGCCGTCCTTTTTGAGCCAGTTCGCCAGCTTGGCGGACATTGTGGTTTTACCTGCGCCCTGAAGGCCGCAGAGCATGAACACGGACACCGGAGAGGAGCTGTATTGCAGCCTTGCGTTGCTGCCGCCCATCAGCGCGGTCAGCTCCTCGTTGACGATCTTGATGATCTGCTGCTGCGCGCTCAAGCTATCCAGAATCTCTTGGCCTACGCAGCGCTCGGTAGCTTTTTTGACGAAATCCTTGACGACCTTGTAGTTGACGTCCGCCTCCAGAAGAGCCATGCGAACCTCACGCATGACAAGCTTCACGTCTTCCTCCGTGAGCTTGCCCTTGCCGCGCATTTTGCCAAAGGCCTGCTGTAGTCTTTGCGTCAATCCTTCAAAGGCCATCTTACTCCTCCTCCTGCAAAAGCAGCTTTGTCAGAATCTCTCTGGCGCGCTGAGCCTGCTGTCCGGGTGCGTCCCGGAGCGCGTCAAGCCCCGCCTGCAGCCCTTCGGTCATCCTGCGATGACGCGCGAGCAGACCGAGCTGCCTTTCATAATCCTCCAACTGGCGCGCGCCTCGGCGCACGGCATCATAGGCCGCCTGACGGGAAATTCCTTCCTGCGCGGCGATCTCGGAGAGGGAATAATCCTCCTCGCAATACAGCGAGAGCAGCGCTCTTTGTCTCTGCGTGAGCAGCGGGCCGTAAAAATCAAACAGCCAGCCGATTTCAATGCGATTCTCCACATGTCCCTCCGCAGCGATACGTAAAGTACAAGAGCTTGACAGCCTATTTATTATACAGCGAATCAAGCAGAACGTCAAGTGTTTTTGCTTGACAAAGGGCAAAAACTTTCGAAGTTTTCGACGGATCAAGAGCCGCATGAAGCCTTATGCTTTCAGGCCTTCCTTTGACGTAAAAGCGTCTGTCCATCGCTTTTCGATGGCGCTTTGCGCCTCTTCCATGGATTCCTTTATTGAGGCTGCGTCAAGCGCATGTACCGGCATGATTTTGCCCGGAGCGCCCTCGTGCATGCGTCGGAAAAGCCAAAGTGTATCATGCCAGCAACCAAGCTTAAACCCGGTGTGCACGTGCATGCCTACGCTTTCAAATCCCATGGCCTTATGCATGGCGATGCTGCTTGTATTGGAAGCGGTAATCACCGCATAAAGATTGACGTAGCCCTGCATGGCCAGCAAGCGTATGAGCAATGTATAAAGCGGTCTGCCGAGTCCTTTTCCCGTAAAGCCCTCTTTCAAATAAATGGAAAGCTCTGCGTTCCAATCAAACGCGGCGCGCTCGGCCTGCCTATGGGCATAGGCATAGCCGATCATCTTTCCGTCCGCCTCAAGGACGAGATAGGGAAAGTGTTCTGCAATCCTTTGTATGCGGTCTTCAAATGCGGCTTCTTCCGGCACTTCGGTCTCAAACGTAATGGCTGTCTTTTCAATGTATGGTTTGTATATGGCAAGGATGCGGCGCGCGTCCTTTTCGGGCTGCGCGAATCGAAGGGTGATATTCATACGGATGCCTCACATATTCATTGCTTTGCTCAGTATATCACGATGAGAGCAGAATGCCAACTGTGATGGCCGACTGGATGCCGCGGGTGGCGACTTGGCCCATATTTAGAAGTTTTTTAATTTAGAAAAAAATCAAAATACCAATTGACATGACGGCGGATGCGCGCTATACTCTATTTAGAAATATTTCTAAATGATACTTGAAGGAGGCGTTGTCATGGGGTTTGCGGATACCTTTAAGGCGCTGTCGGATCCGGTTCGACGAGAGATTCTGACGCTGCTTAAGGGCGGGCGGCTCTCAGCCGGGGAAATTGGCAGTCATTTCGAGATGACCGGAGCGACCATTTCTTATCACCTGAATATTTTGAAAAAGGCGGAGCTCATCTATGAAACCCGCCAGAAAAACTTCATCTATTATGAGCTGAATACCTCCGTTGTCGAAGAGGTCATGCTCTGGTTATCCAATCTGAAAGGAGATTAACCGCTATGAAGGATATGCTGAAACAGCAAAAAGCTACGCTTTGGATCACCGGCATACTCATCCTGCTGCCCATGCTGGCGGGGGTGCTGCTGTGGAATCGGCTGCCGGAACAGATCGCGACGTCTTTTGACATGGAGGGTATGCCCAATGGTTATTCATCCAAAGCCTTTGCCGTATTGGGTATTCCGCTGTTCATTTTCGCTTGTCAATGGTTCGGCGTGCTGTATGCAGGCATGGATCCCAAGCGCAGGAATATCAACGGAAAGGTATTTCGCATGCTTCTGTGGGTCTGTCCTGCCGTGTCCATTTTCGCGATGAGCAGCATGTATGCCTATGCGCTGGGGCATCACGTCAGCATGTCGATGCTCTGCGGCTTTTTCGTTGGCTTCTTGTTTATTATTATCGGCAACTATCTGCCCAAATGCCGACAAAGCTATACGCTGGGTCTCAGATTCCCATGGACGCTCTCGGATGAGGAGAATTGGAATCAGACTCATCGCATGGCCGGTCCGCTATGGATGATCGCGGGCATCATCATGATGGTCTGCGCCTTTTTTCCTGCTTACTGGATGTCTGCGTTCCTCGCCGTCATGGTCGTTGCCATTGGCGTGCCGACGATCTACTCGTATCTTCTGGCGAAAAAGAAGGGACAGGTTTGATCCGCCGACGTATAAAAGTCGTATAAAAAGGCAAGGCGTGAAGCAGCACGCCTTGCTTTTTATGGCTTTTTTACCGTATAGGAAATTTCACAAAGCATCGTGCAACGAGCGCAAGACCGCTGCAGGCTTTTAGTTGATCGAAAACGGAATCAACCGAGATACGCCTTTCGCACGTCGTCGTCATGCATCAGCTCGTCGGCACTGCCTTCCTTGATAATATCGCCTGTTTCCAGCACATAGGCTCGATGGGCGATGGACAGCGCCATGGATGCGTTCTGCTCAACCAAGAGGACGGTTGTGCCGCTTGCGTTGATATCCTTGATGATTTCAAACACCTCGGAGACGAGGATTGGCGAGAGACCCATGGAGGGCTCGTCCATCATCAGCAGGCTCGGACGGCTCATCAGGGCGCGCCCCGTGGCCAGCATTTGCTGCTCGCCGCCGGAGAGCGTGCCTGCCAGCTGACGGGCGCGCTCGCGCAGACGGGGGAAGCGGGTATAGACCATGTCCAAGTCCTCGGCGATGCCGTCCTTATCCGTACGCGCGTATGCACCCATGATCAGGTTTTCCTGAACGGACATCTGAGCAAAGACGCGCCGGCCCTCCGGCACATGCGCCAGACCCATTTTCAGAATATTATGTGCTTCGATGGAGGTGATCTCCTTGTCAAGGAAGGACACCTTGCCGGACTTGGGATGCACAAGGCCGCTGACCGTGTGCAGAATGGTGGTTTTGCCTGCGCCGTTTGCGCCGATCAGGGTAACGATTTCGCCCTTCTTGACCTCAAAGCTTACGTCATGGAGCGCATGGATGGCGCCGTAGTAGACATTCAGTCCTTCAACCTTCAGCATGCTGCACCTCCGATGTTCGCGCCCGCGTTAACGGGATTGTTCTTGCCCAGATAGGCGGTAATGACCTCGGGATTGTTCCGAATTTCATCCGGCGTACCCTCGGCGATGATGCTGCCGTAGTTGAGCACGTAGATGCGCTCGCAGATGCCCATCACCAGCTTCATATCGTGTTCGATAAGCAGCACGGTTACGCCGAATTTTTCACGGATGACGCTGATGGTATTCATCAAATCCATCGTCTCAGTCGGATTCATGCCCGCAGCCGGTTCATCCAGAAGCAATACCTTCGGACTGGCAGCCAGCGCGCGGCAGATTTCAAGGCGACGCTGCATGCCGTAGGGGAGGGAATCCGCAGGCTGATCAGCCATGTCCTGCATGCCGAAGACGGAGAGAATCTCCAGTGCGCGCTGCCTTGCGCCGCGTTCCGCACGGCGGTAGGTCTTCGTGCGCAGCAGCGTGTCCAGCAGCGTGTAATGCATGCGCGAATGGAAGGCCACCTCAATGTTTTCCAGCACCGTCATGGACTTGAACAGGCGGATATTCTGGAAGGTACGAGCGATGCCGCTGTCGGTGATTTCGTAGGGCTTCTTACCTACGATGCTGCTGCCCAGCAGGCGAATGTCGCCGTCCGTCGGCTTATATACGCCCGTGAGCATATTGAAAACGGTGGTTTTGCCTGCGCCGTTCGGGCCGATCAAACCGACGATTTCGCCGGGCTGAAGGTGGATATCGACGCTGTCCGCAGCTTGCAGACCGCCGAAGCGAATGCCCAGATGCGTCGTGCGCAGCACGCTTTGATCCTTGGGTACGTCATATTCGGGCGTATCCGGGAGGATGATATCCTTCAGAAGCGCAGCCTCGTTCTTTGGCGCGCCATTCAGAGAGGGAATAAAGCGCGCAAGCAAGCGGGTCAGGGAGAATTCCCAGCGACCGAAAATGCCCTTCGGACGGAAGATCATCATCACGATGAGCAGCAACGCATAGGCCAGCTGGCGGTATTCGACCAGAGAAGCCATCAGGAATTGAATGATCGTCAGGCTGGCTCCGGCGAAGATGGAGCCGGTCAGGCTGCCCATGCCGCCGAAGACGACCATGACAAGATAATCAATGGAGCGATTGAAGTCAAACTTTGCCGCAGTGAGAACGCCGAGCTGATGGGCAGAGATGCCGCCTGCGATGCCCGCGAAGAAAGCGGAGATGACAAACATCTTGATCTTGTAGTTGGAAACGTTGACGCCGGAGGACTCGGCGGCGATGTCATTTTCACGGATGGCGATGGTCGCGCGGCCATGACGGGAGCGCACGATCATATACAGCGCGGCGACGCACAGCACGGTGACGAGAAATGTATCCGTAAAGCCCGCGTAAACCGGGATGCCGAACAGTCCCTTGCCGCCGTCGGTCAGCGGGGCGAACAGCGTGTTGATGAGCACGCGGATGATTTCACCGAAGCCGAGGGTGACAATCGCCAGATAGTCGCCCTTGAGCCGCAGCGCCGGAATGCCGATAATCAGGGCAAACAGAGCCGCCATCAGGCCGCCCGACAGCAGCGCAAGCGGATAAAACGCAATGTTGCCCGGGAGAAATTTGGTGGTCAGCACGGCGGCAGTATATGCGCCCACGGACATAAAGCCCGCATGACCCAGCGGCAGCTCGCCTAAAAAGCCGCATGCGAGGTTCAGACTGGCGGCCATGATGATGGAATAGCCGATCTGAATGAGCAGATCGTTCATGGAGCGCGAAGTTGTGCTCACAAAGTAGAGCAGGACATAGAGCGCGCTTATACCCATGAGGTTGATGAGGGAAGAAAGCCCCTTGCGCTTGACCATGGTGAACTTCCTCCTTAAACTTTCTCTCGTACGGCTTTGCCCAGAATGCCCGCCGGGCGCACAAGCAGCACCACGATAAGCAGGCCGTAGACCACAGCGTCCACGTATTCGGAGGCAAAGTAGTTGACAAAGGTTTCCAAAATGCCGATCACAAAGCCGCCCAGCACAGCGCCGGGAATGGAGCCGATGCCGCCGAAGACCGCGGCAATGAACGCCTTGATGCCCGGCAGGGAGCCAAGCAGCGGCTTGATATAGCCGACCTTCTGCGCGTAGAAGACGCTGCCCACGGCAGCCAACGCGCAGCCGATGGCGAAGGTCAGGGAGATCGTGTTGTTGACGTTGATGCCCATCAGCTTCGCAGCGCCCATATCCTCGGAGACGGCGCGCATCGCGCGACCCGGTTTGGTTTTCTTCACAAAGAGATTGAGGGCGATCATCAGCAGTACGGAGGCGGCGCAGGTAATCAGCGGAAGCGACTTGACGGGTTTTTTGCCGATCTTAAAGAGCGTCTCATTCATAATCATTTGCGGGAACTTGATCTGCTCGCTGCCAAAGATCAGCTGCGCGATAATCTGCAAAGCCAGACTCACGCCGATTGCCGTAATCAGCGCGGAAATGCGCGGCGCTTCCCGCAGGGGCTTATAGGCGATCCGATCAATCAATACACCCAATACGACGCAGAAGATAATGGCGGCGACAATGGCGAAAGCCTTAGCGGCAAGCGACTGCGTGGTGAACACGGAGGTCATCATAAACAGCACAACATAGGAGCCGACCATCAGAATATCGCCGTGAGCAAAGTTAATCAGCTTGACAATGCCGTACACCATGGTGTAGCCCAGCGCGATGAGCGCATAGACGCTTCCCAATTGAAGACCGTTGATGAGCGTGATAATAAATGTTTCTGGTTTCACGAGAAAATACCCGCCTTTCCCAAGGTTGACAAAGCGCCCGACGTCGGGTGCTTTGAACGCGGAGCATACGAGCTTCGCCTTCAAAGCATCCATTCTGCTTTGCAGAAAGATTTTCTAAAAAACCGCCAAAGGGCAAGGGAGAAACTCCCTTGCCGCTTTGACAGAATGGTTTACTGATTGCGAGAGGATCAGGACGGATCGACAACGGTCTTCAAGGTCTCGGAGCCATCCTCGGAGAAGCCGATGATAAAGACAGACTTGATCGGATCGTTGTGATCGTCAAAGGTCATATGACCGGTCGCGCCCTCGATATCGGTGGCGTCCAGCGCGGCGATGATGGCCTCTTTCTCGGTGGAGCCGGCGTTTTCAATCGCCTGCGCCATGATCTTCATAGCGTCGTAGCCCAGCGCGTTGAACAGCGCCGGAGCTTCGCCGGTCTTAGCGGTGAAGCCGTCGATAAAGGCCAGCGCAACCTCGCCGGTGGAGTCAAGGGAGAAAGCGGAGGTGTAGACGCAGTTGGCCAGCAGTTCAACGTCGGAGCCGATCTGTACATCCACGCCGGAGAAGCCGTCAGGGCCGATGATCGCGGTCTCGTCAAGGCCTGCGTCGAACATCTGCGGCAGCATGATGGCAATTTCCTGCGCGTACTCGGCGGCGTAGATGACATCCGGCTCAGCATCGGCGAGCTTGCCGATCTGCGCGGAATAGTCGGCCTGACCGGCGACGCCGATCTCGGTGGCGACGATTTCAAGGCCAAGCTCGTCGGCCTTCAGAACAAAGGCGTCATACAGACCGAGGGTATAATCATTGGCATTGTCGTAGATGATGCCGACAGTTTTCGCACCGAGGGTTTCGGCGGCGTACTGCGCGGCGATGCCCGCCTGATAGGGATCAAGGAAGCAGGCGCGGAACAGGTTGTTGCCCGGATCAGTGACCTCGTAGGCAGAGGCAGAGGCAGTGATGCAGGGCATATTATCCTTTGCGGCAACGGCAAAGGTGGCAATGGTCGGAGCGGTCGTCGTCGGACCGACGACGGCCACGACATGCTCGTCCATCAGCTGATTGTACATATTGATAGCGGTCGCCGGATCGTGCTGATCGTCGCGCCAGATGATCTCAAGCTGCTTGCCCAGCACGCCTCCGT
>CAZACG010000053.1:0-7556 GCA_964483645.1 uncultured Oscillospiraceae bacterium
GGCATCTACTGCTCCGGCCGCTTCACCAACGCCTCGCGCATGAATCTGTTCCGCAATTTCAAAGCCAACTTTCCCAATGCGCAGCTGGACACCTTTGCCCTGCCTCAAACTCAGTATGGACGCTATAAGGCCTATCTCAACGGCGGCGCTTCTACCGTCGGCTTCATCAATGCAGAATGCAGCAATGTGGACGCCGTGCTCGCCTATGTGGATTGGCTCTACTCTCCCGAGGTTTCCGAGTATCTATGCTTTGGCCCTGACGGCGAATACACCAAGATCAACGAATACGGTACCTGCGCCATTGTCGATTCCGTACGCAACAAGCATGAATACGACTGGGCAAGCGATTACTGCATCATCAAAAACGAGCTGCTGGACGGACGCGCCGAGCCCATCAGCCGACATGCCAACGATTTTTACAATGTCTACCTCTCCTCGGACGACCCTGTTTTGCATGAATTCGGCGATCTGTATTACAAAATGTTTGAAATCGCCAATGAACCGGGTGTTGACGACCCGCGCAAGTGGCTGACCGACGGTCTGCCCTTACTCCCCTCAGAGCTTGCCCTGATTGAAGCGACGGCGGATGAAGAGGTCAACAATCTGCTGAAAGCCGCCATCGTGGATGTTTCCACCTCCGTCGAGGAAGCGATCGCCACCGCCAAAGCCGCTTGGTACGATGCAGGCGGACAGCGCGTAGACGATTATTACGACGCATATTATAAGAAAATGGGCGATCAAGCGCTGCTCGCCTCTGACTTCACCAACGCCTGTTCCCCTCCGGAGATGACGCCCACCGCAAAGGCCAATTCCAAGCTTTTTTGACATACGCTTCAAATACCACGATACGCTGTGCACAGCCGCCTCTTTTCCATCGGAAGGGACGAGGTTTCCTTTTCATCCAACCCTGTAAGGAGCGAGTCCATGTATAAAATCATGCTGGTAGACGACGAAATCTGGTCGTTGATCGGTCTTCGCAAGCTCATTGAGTCTGATCGGCGTTTTGAAGTAATTTACGATACAACCACCTCAACGGATGCACTTGAGCAAATCATCAAACTGCGTCCCGACGCCGTCATCACAGATATCCGTATGCCGGAGATGAACGGCATAGAGCTCATGCAGCAGGCCAAGCAGCACGACGTCTCTCCGGAGTTTATTGTCATCAGCGGGTACGCCGAATTTTCCTACGTCCAGCAGGCGCTTCAAGAGGGCGCGCTGGATTATCAGCTTAAGCCTTTTGACAAGAACACCATCGACGCAACGCTTCAAAAGCTCTTTGATCGGTTGAACGCCAAGCGTGAAATCGACGATCTGTCCCTTTACACGCAGCTGCGCGATTCCCGAAAGAGCACGTCCTTGCTTGAGCGCGTTCTTCCCCATCCGCTGTATCGTCATATCCAGATTGTTTCTATAGCCTATAAGCCCACGGCATATACCCGACATCCCTTCGATGTAGAGGGCAATGCGCAATGCCTGTTTTTGAAAATCGGCGCAAACAAGTGTCTGGGCATCGTCAACAGCGATGCAGATCTCTCGGATTTGCTGTATGACAGGCTCGATGCCATGCGCGAGCGTCTGGAACGCGCCTCGCTGAGCCGAAGCAGCGACGCCGTCGACTCGCTCAGTCCGCTGATTCGTGAAGCGGAGCGCACGGCGATGGACGCTTTTGTTTATCCGAAGGAAAAAATCTTCCGCTTCAGGCCCAACAACCATGCGATTGTCGATCAGCTGGAAAACACGTTTCTCCATCTGTACGCCGCGCAGAATTACAGACAGATGTCCGAGCTGCTGCGCAGCGTCGGGGCGCTCTTCCGTCAGCACGGCATGGGCGTATCCGATGCGGTATATCTCTGGAACCGCTTCGTGCTCCATGCGCAGAAAGCAGCGCCGGAGAGCCTTGAGCTCGTCAGTCTTGACCATGACGAACTGCTTGATCGCTTTGAGAATCTTGAGGAAATGTGCAGCCATCTCAATCTGCTCTTTGAGCCGCTGAACGGCGAGGAGCTTGGCAACTCCAACAGCACCTTCTTTGAGCTCATCGCCTATATCGAGGAGCATTATGCGGAGGCGCTCTTTCTCAAGGAACTTTGCAGCCGCTTCTATATCAACATGAGCTACTGCTGCGTGCTCTTTAAGAAGCACAAAAATATGACCTTCAGCCAGTATCTGACAGAAGTACGCATCGGCAAGGCCTGCGAGCTGCTTACCAATCCCCGCTTTTCCGTCGCCGAAGTCTGCGAGATGACAGGCTACCGCGATTACTTCTATTTCAACAAAGTCTTTAAAAAGAAGATGGGCTGCACCCCGGCTGAATACCGCAGGAGCGCGGGCCAAAAGGACTGAGAGCCATGCCGCATATCACACTGAAAAGACGGCTGTATCAATGGATTGTCATCATGCTCGTTCTCTTTTGCCTGTACAGCCTGCTTCATTATTTCAGCTTCCGAACCATCACCTATCTTCGTGCGGAAGAGACTGCCAAGCAGATGCTCGAGCAGGTTGCTCAGAATGTCTCTCAGATGACGGAGCGTCTGACCTCCAGCGCGCAGAGACTGAGCTTCAATCAATCCGTTCAGGAGCTGTTGGTTTCGGAGGATCGCGTCAAAAACATCGAGCTTTACGATCACGTCAGCGAAATCGTCGGCGTCGCCAAATCCTCCAACAGCGTCATTTACTCCATCGCTTGGATCGGCGACAATCTGCGCAGAATCTCCGACCCTGTCCGAAGCGAAAATGAGGTCGTTGACCGGCTCTATGAAGCCTATGACTTCACCAGCAAGGATTTCCGCAAGCCCGTCTTTTCCTCCATCATCGAGGTCAACAACGATTCACAGTATTATTTCGGCTATGTCTTTCCCGTCTATTCGCTGACCAAAACCTACTATGAAAAAATCGGCGCAGGCGTGTTCGTGCTGGATATTCGCGAGCTGGAAAAGCTGGTCAATATCAGCGCGATTACCGAGCATTCCGTTTTCGCCATTTTGGATCAGAACAATACGGTGGTCGTTTGCAATCAGGATCTGGCAACGGGCGAAATCTATGAAGATCTGTTCTGGGAACACGAGGCAGACGCTGATACCGATGAAAACGGCATCGTCTCCACGCTTCACCTTTACAGAGGCATGGATTCCATCATGCAGAGCGCAAAAATCGAGGAAAACGGATGGCGCGTGGTGAGCATCGTTCCTCTTCAGGATCTGACCGGCGATTTGCAAACGCTGCTGCAAATCGGTCTATTTCTGGTCGCGCTGGGCGTGCTCGTCCTCTCGCTTTGGGGGCGGGTTATCATCCGCGATATCAGCCGTCCAATTGATGCAATTGTCACCTTCCTTCGCCGCGCCAAGGAGGATTCCTTCGATCAGCGCATGGAGCCTCCGGCAGTTGACGAATTCGCCATCATCTCCTCCAACATCAACGCCCTGCTCGACCGCGTGGATGAAATGACCACTCGCGCCGTAGATAACCAGAAAAAACTCTATGAGGCGCAGTTGGCCGAGCAAAACGCCAAGCTGCTGGCGCTTCAGAGCCAGATTAACCCGCATTTTTTGTATAATACACTCAATTGTCTTTCCAATATCGGTCTGGCTTACAATATTCCCGAGGTCGCCGATATCTCCGTGGCCATGAGCAACATCTATCGCTACAGCATCAAGGGCGATAAGATCGTCACGCTGCGCGAAGAACTGCAGTGCATCCGTGAATACATGCGCATCATGGATATTCGCTTTGGCGGCAAGTTTGAGACGGTTTATGCCTTTGAGGACGACATTCTCAGCCTGTATACCCTGCGTATGATCCTCCAGCCCATCGTGGAAAACGCCGTCAACCATGGCATGGCTCAGCGCAACGGCAAAGGACGGCTGACGCTTCGCAGCAGCATCTCCGAGGATCATCTACTCGTGCTCACCGTCCACAACGACGGAAAAGCCATGAGCCCGGAGGAGCTGCGCACGCTGCGTCAGATGATTCTGGAATATGAGCGTACGGACGTCATCTCCAGCAAGGGCAGCATCGGCCTGAGCAACATCAATAAGCGCATCAAAATTCAGTTTGGCTCCCAGTATGGCATGCAGATTGAGAGCAACGAGGGAAGCGGAACGCAGGTTACCCTCAAGCTGCCCGTTTTGCGCGAGCCAACGGATTCGTTTTAATCCCCCGACGATGCCAACCCGTTATCCTCGCGGACGCTGCGAAACCCACACGCTCCGCTTCTGATCGGGCGCTTCTGCCTAAATCAAAGACCTCGCTGCTCATTGATATGCTGCGAATGATCATTGCTCAGCCGTTCTTCAACGCTTTGCGCCCTTTGAAAAAGCTCTCGGCACATAACAGGATAAGGAGATTTCAAAATGACACAGTCTTGTATGCCCGCGGCTCATCCCATGCTTTCACTGACGGGACGTACACACTATACCGCATGCGTGCCCGATGCGATAACACTTGATCTTTCCCTCCTTCGCCGCACGCCGCATGCCGATATTACGCTTGAGCTTCCCCGCGATGTATCCTTTAAGGATTCCGCTGTGCTTGTCAACGTCGCCGGAAGAGGGAATACCCCGCTCCTTCAGCTCTCTCAGCAATCTCCCGGACGCTGCGGAATCGGCTATGAACGCGCGGTCGGGCAGGGAGAAATCCATCAAACGCCCTCCCACACACTGCTATGCATCCATGACTTGGATCTGCGTCCGGACAACGGTATCGACGTACATCTCGTCATTCAGGACGCTGTCTTTGATCAGCCCGGCGAGTATGCCGTCTCCGTCTGCGCTCGCTGCGAATACGACGGACAGAGCGTTGAGCTCAAGCAGCACACTACGCTATTCTGTTCCTCGACCCTGTCCGATCTGCGCAGGGATTTTCCGTTTGTTCCCGTTTTTTCAGACGACGCAGGTCGCGATATCCGTCTGCTCTGGTCCCAAGCGCCCGGCGCGCAGTCCATTACGCTCTTCTGCTCACAGGATGCAGGCGAAACCTTTGCGCCCCTCATGACGCTGTCCGGCACGCAGACGCAAGCCGTCGTTCGTGATTTACCGGAAGGACGTGTCTATGCTTTCCGCCTCGAGGTTTTAGGCGGCTGCGCACAGGGGATATCCAATACCATCAGCGTCTGGTCGGGCGTCTGCAACGTCCGCACGCAGTTTGGCGCACCGACCGATGGAAGCGACGCTGCGCCGGCTATCAACAAGGCCATCGAAGCCCTGAATCGTCTGGGCGGAGGAACGCTGCTCTTTGAGGGCGGCTGCTTCAGCACAACAACCATCTTCCTTCAAAGCAATGTCCATCTGTACATTGATCAAACCGCCGTCATCCGCGCACTGCCCGGCTGCCGCGATGAGGAAGCTGCGTTCTATTCAGACGAGGAATACTGGCGCGACGATTCCCATATGTCGCGCGGCCCCTATCTCTCCCCCGACAACTTCATGACCAAACAGGACTTCGGACATTCTCATTGGCAGAACGCGCTGTTTGTCGGCATTCGAGCCGACAATGTCAAGATCATCGGAAACGGTCGAATCGACGGCGCGTTGAATCTGACCAAACTCAACACCATTCCCTGTCACCCTCATGGACAGCGTGCGGACAAAGCCATTTCCCTCAAGCTCTGCACGCGCGTGGAAGTCGGAGGTCTGAGCGTCGGACGCGATCTTTGGTATGAGGAGACGGAGGATCCCAATCACGACCAACCCTTCTATCCGGGCTCGGAAGAGCGCGGTATTGGCAATATGCTTCGCGTATCCAACTGTGGGCATTTTGTTGTGCTGGCCACAGGAACGGATATGATCAGCATACACGATCTATATGCCGAAAAAGGCGAACAGGTTCGCGATATCATTGACCTGATGGCCTGCAACGACACGATGACCTTCAACATCTATGCCGAAGGCGCAGCAGACGACGTCGTTAAGCTGGGCAGCGACTGCTCCCTGGGCTTCACCCGTCCCACACGCAACGCAATCGTTCGCAGCATTATCGGAGATTCCTGCTGCAATCTGTTCCAGATCGGTTCGGAGACCGCCGACGATATCGAAAACGTCTGTGTAGATCAGCTCTATGTGCTCGGCTCCAACAAAGCGGGCTTCTCGATTTCCGTCAATGACGGCGGCTTTGTGCGAGATATCCATTTGAACTGCGGCGGCAGCGTAGCGCAATGCTGCTGCGGCAGCACACATCGCGGTCTGTCTATAGGCTATACGCCGGAGCGAGCGCTCGCCCATCGCAGCATCATGCGCCGGATTCGCACGCCCCTGTTCATCTCGCTTTCTGCCAGAAGCCGAACGCTTGGCGCGCATGCCGTTTCCAAATCGTTCATTGACGATGCCGGCGTGTACCGCGTGGAGCTGCTGGTCGCCAACGTTCACCTCGGCAAAATCGAAAACCTCTATCTGGGGCATTTCGACGCGGACGAAATCTATGCTGCCAGTCAGGCCAAGAGCGGCGCGCCGACTCGCTGGCCCGTTTATGCAGGCCAGCCCCGAACCACGGCCATGATCGTAGGCTACAAGATTCCGGATGACGCAAAGATGACGCTGCCCGACGGAAGCATCGTCGGACATATTCAAAACGTCACGCTTGAAGATATACACATGACCGTCAAAGGTGGAAACCCGGCAGAGGATGCGCACAGCATCCCGCGCGAGCTCGGTGTAGGACAGTTCAACCTACGCAATCTTGCCGGGGACGATCGAGGCTCCGGTATCCCGGCGCATGGCCTGTATACCCGGCATGTGCGTCATCTTGCGATTCGCAATTTGCACATTGCGGCTGAATCCCGCGATGGACGCCCACCCATCGTGCTGGAGGATACCAAGGACGTCCGAATGGACGATGCATCTCCTAAAGTCACGCTTCGTTAGCTTTCTTTTCTTGAGATGGAAAAGCGCGTAGTGCTCGCTGCATGATGCTTTGTACAATGCTCTAATACTGCGCTTAAATCCAATCGAGCCTTAGAGCATCCACCGTCGGGGGTACGCTTCGCCATGGAAACCGCTTAACTGCCGCCCAAACCTGTCAAGGGGACTTCGCCCCTTGATCCCATATTCACTTTGCGCTTATGGATCGTTTTGATCTGAGAACAGTATAAATAGCGAAAAAGCGCCCCGACGCAAGACGTCGGGGCGTTTGAATGATCAGAAGACATTACTGCTTGCCGTTGGCGTAATCCTCTTGGAAGGTGTAATCCTTACCGGGAAGAATGGCATTGACGATAATACCGACAATCGCGGCGACAGCCAGACCGGAGAAGCTGAGGTTAATCCCACCAATGCTGAACTTGATCGCACCGGCCGAAGAGAAGGTAATGCCCAGCGCCAGCGACAGGATCAGAGACGCGACGATAACGTTGCGGCTCTTGGAGAGATCTACCTGGTTTTCAACCAAGTTGCGCACGCCAATCGCGGAAATCATACCATAGAGAATCAGGGAAACGCCTCCGATGGTTCCGGTAGGCATTGCAGCGATCAGCGCAGAGAACTTCGGGCAGAAAGAAGCGATAATCGCAAAGACTGCGGCAATGCGGATAACGCGCGGATCATAGACCTTGGTCAGCGCAAGCA
>CAZACG010000054.1:0-7515 GCA_964483645.1 uncultured Oscillospiraceae bacterium
GTGCTGTTGAATAATCGTAGCCGCGGCGTATGAGCGCTGCGCTGATTTTCTGCCGATCGGACGGAGAAGTGATATCCTTGCCATGCGCAGCCTTTCTGGCGATTTTCGGCGCGCCGTCGAAGACGGCGTCTTCGTCAAGTGATGAAAGCGTTTCATCAATGGTTTCGCTGCTTACGCCCTTTTGCCGCAGTTCCATGCTGATTTTGCGCGCACCCATGCCGCGCGTGGTCCTTGAGGAGGCCCAGGTCTTGGCAAAATCGACGTCGTCTATATAGCCGGCCTCCCGCATACGTTCCAGCACACGGTGGATGGTATGCTCGGGATAGGCGTTGCGTTGCAGTGCATCCTTCAGCTCTTTTTGCGACCTTGAACGCATGGCAAGCATGGAGACGGCTTTTTCAAGCGCGAAAGGATAGGAACGTTCAAAGATAAAAGTCTCAAAGGAGGCGCGATCAAAGGGCATGCCGCTGCGATAGGGCCGCTCCTTGAGCATGGCGCGCGGCATGGAAAGCGTTTCGCCGTCGGTCAACGTCAGCATGGCGCGACCATGAATGCGTTTAATACTTCGAATTTGCAGCTGTTGCTCTGTCAAGACATTTCCTCCGTGTAGCTGATGAGCGAAGAATATGGTCGGCTTCTGATTCAGCGTTTGCTTTCATCGGTCTTAGGGCAGAACGGATAGCACAGCAACCAGCCGCATAGGATCAGCTGAAGCATGGCGACGCATTGACGCAGGGAGACGTAGTAGGTATTGTCAAGGTTTGCACGACCGATGCCTGCGATCAACAGCGCGGCAATCAGCAAGGCATTGGCGGCGAGTGGCAGCGTGGTCAGCGCGTCGAAGCGACCGCTGTCAAGCGTCCAAAGCACGACAATGGCGACGGAAGAAAGAATCAGGAGCACCAAGCTGAGCTGCGAAAAGACAAAGAGCGTGCTGTATGCGCCGCGTTCAAATTCGCCCAGAAAGGTCGTGACGAGGCAGAGCACGGCGCTGACAACCGGCGCAATGGTGACTGCGCTGATCCGATCGCGGATACGCAGGAAAAAGTGAATGACAACGGCAAGCGCAGCAAATGCGGAGAGCACCTGCGAGATGCGAACAAATTCGCTGATAAAGGTCAGACTGTCATTGCGCAGCCCTTCGATAACCGTCCGACCGCTGCAATACAGGAGCAGGTACCAGAAGAAGACGTCTCCTGTTCGGCGAGAGCGTCTGCGAATGAAGAGCAGCGCGGCAAAGACAAGTATATCCCAGCAGAACTCGTAGAAGAAGGTAGCCATGTGCCAATACCAGAAATCGCCCACGGGGATTTCAACGGCAAAGGGGAAGAATTGCAGGGATTCCTCTGCGATACGCAGGCCGTAAGCCTCCATATTGATGTAGTTGCCCCAGCGGCCGATGGCTTGACCGAGCACAAGAGAGGGCGCGACGACGTCCAGCAAAGAGCGCATGGAAATCTCATGCTTACGCGAGACGATTGCGGCGGCAATCAGGCCGCCGATTACGCCGCCATAGATCGCCAAACCGCCTTCTCGGATGTTAAAGATAGAGAGAATGTCCTCGCTGTACATGTTAAAACGGAAGACGACATAATAAAGACGTGCGAAGATGATGCCCAGAGGAATGGCGTAGAGCAAAAAATCCACCAGGGTATCCTGCGGAAAATGAAGTCTGCGCGCCTCGCGTTCGGCAAGAAAAAAACCGAGCGCAATAGCGGCGACGATGAAAAGCGCATACCAGCTGATTCCGAAAAAAGCGATACGATCGAATAAGGGCCTGCTTAGCATAATTACCTCCGCGTTGGCGATGGATATTCCATCTGATTGGGTATTGATGGGAATACTTTTCCAAGTATAATCTAGTATAGCTCTACGGTATTCCTGTGTCAAGCGAGGGAAAGGGCATGAAAAACTGCTTAAGGGAAAGTTTTGCGCAGATACTTGCCGCGTATGCGGCGAAATGATATAATGGAGAAAAGCAATTGTTGCGGATATGTATGCCGCGAAGGAGGATACACAACATGTCCAAGGTTCATGTAATGGATCACCCGCTGATTCAGCATAAGGTGTCCCTGATGAGGGATAAGGAAACCGGCCCGAAGGAGTTCCGTGAGCTGCTCAATGAGATTTCCACGCTCATGGCTTACGAGGTTACGCGCGATCTCCCGCTGAAAACCGTTGAAATCGAAACGCCGATCTGCCGTGCGCAGACCAAGGTCATCGCAGGCAAGAAGCTGGCGATCGTTCCGATTTTGCGCGCCGGTCTCGGTATGGTGGACGGCATTATGAGCCTTGTTCCCGCTGCGAAGGTGGGCCATATCGGTCTGTACCGCGACCCGAACACGCTTGAGCCGGTCGAATACTACTGCAAGCTTCCCGCGGATGCGGAGGAGCGCGAGATTTTGCTTGTGGATCCGATGCTTGCTACTGGCGGTTCTGCATCTGCCGCCATTGGCTTCCTCAAAAAGCGCGGCTGCAAGAACATTAAGCTCGTTTGTTTGATCGCCGCGCCCGAGGGAGCAGCCCGTGTCCAGGCCGATCATGACGATGTGGATATTTTCGTTGCTGCGATGGATGAAAAGCTGAACGATCATGGTTATATCATTCCGGGTCTCGGCGACGCAGGGGATCGTCTCTTTGGTACGAAGTAAAGCGGAAAGCGCGTCTTTGGACGCGCTTTTTTGTCACATAGGATTGCGCAAAGCAGCGTGCAGCGAGCAAGAAGCAGCGTCATGCTGCGAATCGCTTCGGAAGCGGGGGGCGCGCACTGCTCGTTTTTTGCGGAAACGCTTGAAAAGCGGATGCTTGCGCTCTCGTGCATTGGATAGGGCCTCCTTGAAGGGGCGGGAAGGCAGCGGCATGATATGGAACGAGAAGAACTGATAACGTGGGCCAAGGAAGCGGGATTCGGCGCTGTGGGCTTTTGTTCACCGGAGGATTTTACGGACGCATACAAACGCGTTGAGCGACAGCCGAAGCTGCGGGAGAGGAATCAGCTTCGTTTCTTTCCGAGAGAGGATGCGCCATGGATTCAGAGCATTGCCGTGCTGCTTTGGGCCTATCAGCCCACGGAGAATATCGATCGGGATGCAGTGTTTGTGGATACCTACTATCAAGCGTCAAATGCCGCTTACCATGCTGCGAAGGGGCTGGAGAAGCGTCTGCTTTTTGCAGGAAGGCAGGCGCGGGCCAACGTAGCTTATCCGGCCAAAGAAGCTGCTTTGCGCGCAGGCTTGGGTGTGATCGGAGAGAATAGTCTGCTGATTACAAAAGAATGGGGTACGCGCGTGGTCATTATTCTGATTGCCACGGATTTTTCCTGTGACGAAGCGGCGGTTTCTCGTGAAAGCGCAGCCTGTTTACGCTGCGGCAAATGCATGAAAGCTTGTCCGGCAGGCGCGCTGGACGAAAACGGAATGAGTCATCCGGAAAAATGTCTGCGCAATTTCATGATGGAGGGCCTCGTCGTTCCGGAAGCGCTGCGGGAGCGGATGGGAATGCGCCTGATTGGCTGCGATATCTGCCAGCAGGTTTGCCCGATGCAGACGGGAAAAAAGAAGGAATCGGCAGAACCGTTTTTGCTGGATGATTTTGTTACGGACGATGAGGAACGCTTTCGCAGCAGCGTATACAGACTGGCGCAGCAGATCGGCAAAAACACGGCGCGACCGCAGCGCGTGCGTGCGCAGGCTGCGCTGCTTTGCGGAAACAGCGGAAAGAAAACGTATCTTCCCGTTCTTCATCTATGGTCGCAATCTTCCTTTGAAGCCGTCAGAGAGCATGCGCTTTGGGCGATTGAAAGAATCGAAGGAAAAGAGAACGTGAAGCATTGAGGCGAGCTACAGATGGAAATTCTGCGCGGGTATCGCTTCACAGGACTTGACCGTAAGGGAAAAACAGATTAGAATATATAAGATTGCTTGGCATGGAGGAGATATTTTGTTGAAAGAAAAGATTGATGCGCTGCTTGACCGCGTGCAGAAGCCGACCCGTTATATGGGAGGCGAGATGAACGCGATTATCAAGGATCCGAACAGCGTTTCGATTCGCTATGCGTTTGCCTTCCCGGACGTCTATGAGGTGGGCATGTCTCATTTGGGCTCCAGGATTCTTTATGATATCATCAACAAACGGAAGGATGCGCTGTGTGAGCGTGTCTTTATGCCGTGGGTGGATATGGCGGATCTGATGCGTCAGGAGAATGTGCCGCTGTTCTCGCTGGAATCTCGTTCGCCTGTGGGCGGCTTTGACATGCTGGGGATTACGCTTCAGTATGAAATGAGCTACACCAATATCTTGGAAATTCTGGATCTTTCCGGTATTCCGCTGCACAGCGAGGACCGTACATGGGATCATCCCATCGTTATTGCGGGAGGCCCATGCGCGTTTAATCCGGAGCCGCTTTATCATTTTATTGATGCATTTTCCATCGGAGACGGTGAAATCAGTACGCTTGAGACCATCGACGTGGTCAAGCAATGCAAGCAGGAGGGCGTTTCCCGTCAGGAATGTCTTCGTCGTCTTGCGAAGCTTCGCGGCGTATATGTGCCCAGCCTATACGAGGTTTCCTATCATGAGGACGGCACGCTCGCCTCGTTTGAACCCAAGGAGGAGGGTGTTCCGCGCACTGTGGTCAAAAACATGGTGGCGGATCTTGACAAGGCGGAGTATCCCGAAAGCGTCATCGTGCCGTTTATGGAAATCGTGCATGACAGAATCAATATTGAGGTGCTGCGCGGCTGTACGCGTGGCTGCCGCTTCTGTCAGGCAGGTATGATTTATCGTCCCGTACGTGAGCGCAGCGTGGAAAGGCTGCTGGAGCTTGCGCGGAAGCTGGTTGATGAAACCGGTTATGAAGAGATTTCCCTTTCCTCGCTTTCAACCGGAGATTATTCCTGTCTGCCGCAGCTCGCCCATGAGCTTATGGAGCGGTTTGAAGAGCAGAAGGTGGCGTTGTCGCTGCCGTCTCTGCGCCTTGACAGCGAACTGAAGGAAACGCTGAAGGAGACGCAGAAGGTGCGTAAGACCAGCCTGACCTACGCGATGGAGGCCGGTACGCAGCGTCTGCGGGACGTCATCAACAAAGGCATCACCGAGGAGGATCTGATGACCTCGGTGACCGACGCATTTGCGGGCGGATGGAGCAGCGTAAAGCTTTATTTCATGTTCGGTCTGCCGACGGAGACGGAGGAAGATCTGCGAGGCATTGCCGATTTGGCGGGCAAGGTTGTGCGCCAGTATTTTGAAACGCCGAGAAACGTCCGGGCAAAGGGACTTCGCGTGCATTGCAGCGCGAGCTGCTTTGTTCCCAAGCCCTTTACGCCCTTCCAATGGGAGCCGCAGGATACCATTGAGCAGTTTAAGGAAAAGCAGAAGCTGCTCTGTCAGATCATGCGCATCAAGGGCGTTGAGTTTGACTGGCACGAGCCACAGGTTTCTTTTCTGGAGGCCTGCTTTGCGCGCGGAGATCGGAAGATGGCCGATGTGCTGGAGGCTGCGTGGAAGAACGGCTGCCGTTTTGATGGATGGCACGATCAGTTCCTGTTTGAAAGCTGGATGAAGGCGTTTGAAACCTGCGGCGTGGATCCCGCGTTTTATGCCAACCGACGTCGCGAGAAGGACGAGCTTCTGCCGTGGGCGTTTATTGACGCCGGCGTTACGCAGGCGTATCTCTGGCGCGAGCGCGAGCGCGCTATGGCGGCGGTGGTGACGACCGATTGCCGGAAGGGCTGTCAGGGCTGCGGACTGAAGCGGTTTGAAGGAGCGTGTGAAGGGCGATGAGGATGCTTTTGCAGTTTCAAAAAGGCGATATCGTCCGGCATCTGGGTCTGCTTGATTTGCAGCGTACCATGCAGCGCGCGCTGCGCAGAAGCGGGCTTCCGATTCGCTATTCAAACGGTTTTAACCCGCATATGGTGATGAATTTTGCCTCTGCGCTGTCCTCCGGCATTCCAGGAGATGCGGAATTGGTGGACGTTTCTCTGACCTCGGAGGTTACGGAAGAGGAATGCCTGAATGCAATGAATCGCGTTCTGCCGCCCTCGCTCGCCGCAACGCGCGTGCGTCTTGTGGAGGACAGCTATCCCAAGGTCAGTGCGGCGCTGGCGCAGGCAGAATATCGCATTCATATCGTGAGTAAGGATGCAAAGCGCATTGCGGACGCCGTGGAAAGCTTTCTTTCCGAGGAAGAAATCATGGCGATGCGCAAAACCAAGCGATCCGAAACGCTGGTGAATATCCGTCTGATGATCCATGAGCTTGTCATACTCGATGCGGCGCAGGAGGAAATGACGCTTCGCGTGCGCGTTTCCTTTGTGGAGGCGGCAACGCTCAAGCCGGATTTGCTGGTGAGCACGCTTTGCAGCTATGCCAAAGCGGAGACGATTCGCTGTGATATCCGAAGAACCGGGCTGTATGGCATTGTCAACGGACAGGCTGTGCCGCTGATGGACCTGTAAGATCATGAAGCGAGAATTATTCTTGGACTGCGCGCCTGACTATGTCCGCGCAGCGGTGATCGAGGATGGAAAGCTGTGTGAGATTCACACGGAAGCGGTTTCGTCCGCTAAGCTGACCGAGAGTTTGTTTTGTGGACGGATTACGGGAATCAGACCGTCGGTTTGCGCGGCATTTGTGGACATCGGTTTGGAACTGAATGCGTTTTTGCCGCTTTCGGAGATTGAAAATAAAAAGCTTAAATGCGGCGATTTTCTCATCGTTCAGGGCGCTGCAAAGCAGGCGACGGACAGCAAGGGGCTCCGTATAACGACCAAGATCAATCTGGCTGGTTCGAGTCTGGTGCTTGTTCCCGGTCAGCATGACGTGCGTATTTCTAAAAAGATACAAGACGAAACGCTGCGCGAGCAGCTGCTTGAGGCGGGGCGCTTGATCTGTCCGCCGGATTGCGGCCTGATTATTCGAACGGCGTCTCAGAATTTGACGATGGAGCTGCTGCGCGATGAGGTGGAGGCGCTTGAGGCTAAATGGCGGCAGGCCTGCCTGAAGGCTGAAGGAATGACAAAGCCGGGGCTGATTCTGGAACGCACAACGCTGGAGGAGAGGCTGCTGCGCGATTTGGCAGGCGTCGAGCTTGCGCGCATCGTCACCAATTCACGCGCCAGTGCAACGAGGATGGCTGCATGGAAAAGCAAGGGCTTTTTGCGTGAGGAGACGGCGGTTGAGCTGTTTGCCGAAACAGACCGGCTGATCTTTGACGCATATGCGCTGGAGGATCAGATCGAGCGAGCGCTTAAAAAACGCGTATGGCTTCCGTGCGGGGGATATCTGGTGATGGACAGCTGCGAGGCGATGACGGTCATTGACGTCAACTCCGGCAAAATGATGCTGGGCAAAGACGCCGAGGACACCGCTTTTCGCGTCAATATGGAAGCTGCGCGGGAGGTCGCGCATCAGATTCGTCTGAGGGATATCAGCGGCATGATTGTCGTCGATTTTATTGATATGAAGGACAACGGACACCGGCAAGCGCTGGTTCGCGCGCTGCGCGACAGCGTC
>CAZACG010000055.1:0-7514 GCA_964483645.1 uncultured Oscillospiraceae bacterium
ATTCAGGTTATTTTTTCTCTGCTGCTTGCGCTTCTGGCTCTGTTCAATTTCGCGCTTGAAGCTTCAGCGGAGGAAACCGACGATGAGCAGATTCTGAATATCGTCACCGATCAGGACGGTGAAAGAATCTTTGCCTTCTGCGGCACGCTACACGAGGGCGACGAATACATCAGCGCGGACAATACCCTCTATCGCATTGTATCGATGGAAAATGGGCAAGCAATCGCCAAGCGAATCGGCGAAGAAATTATGCCCGATGTTTCATGGCTGGATGCCGGAGATGCGCAGGCCGTCTTTTCGATTGTTCAGGAAGCGGAAGCTATTCCGGTTGCTTCAGAGCGCACGGACGGAAGAAAGCTGATCGCTATGTACGTCACGCACAGCGATGAAAGCTATGTTCCATCCGACGGCACGCAGAGCATTAACGGACAGGGCGGCATATACGATGTGGCGCGTGAGTTTCGTGACGCGCTGCAAGAAGAAGGCATCGACGTTATTCTGGACGAATCCACACACTTACCTCATGATTCCGGCGCATACAGAAGAAGTCGTCAAACCGCCGAACGTCTGCTTCAAAAGAGACCCGATGCAATCATTGACATTCATCGGGACGGCATCCCGGATGAAAGCGAATACGCCTGCACCATTGACGGAGAAAACGCCTCGCAGGTTCGGCTCCTTGTAGGGCGCGGAAATCAAAACAGCGACGTTAATCGGGCTTTCGCCAAGGAAATCAAAGCCGTCGCAGATAAGCAATATCCGGGATTAATTAAGGATATCTTCATTGGCAAGGGCAATTATAATCAGGATCTTTCCCCCAACGCCATTTTGCTGGAATTCGGTACACACACCATCAGCAAGGAGCGCGTGCTCCATTCAACGGATATGATGGCCAACGTCGTCCGGACAACTCTTTATGGCGATGAATCCGGCAGCGCTAAAGGCGCGGAAGAGGTCAAAAATACGTCAAACGGGAAAACAAAAGGATCCACGAAAGGCATTGCCGTGATGATTGCCATCGTCATCGTCGGCGTATTGCTCTTCGCTTTTGTGCAGACAGGCGGCGGCAACGCAATGGGACGGAAGATCGGACGCGGCATAAGCGAAATGACCGGTGGTTTGATTGGTAAAAAAAAGGAGCATGATGCATGAACGTCAGGCGAAGCGCCCACGCACGCGCTTCGCCGTTTTGATCATATTGGATGGGATACTGTTCTCAGAACAAAACGATCTATAAGTGCAAAGCGAATATGGGGTCAAGGGGGCGAAGTCCCTTGGTAGCTTTAACTGGCAGCATAACGTTCTCCATGGCGAAACCATTCTCTAAAAGCAGTCAGTGAGCGCAGCATACCTGACTGAGGTTTCTCTAAAGGCTCGATTTAATTTGAAAGCGGTATGAAATGACGTACAAACAGCGTGCAGCGAACACGTAGCGACTTGTTGATGAAAGGCTGTTTCGGAATAAGAGCGCGCTTAATCTCTATACAATGCAGAAAAAATCGCGAACACTCGTCAATTCTCGACTAAACGCTTGACTTTCCGGGCAAAATCGCAGATAATATTTTGGGTTTATGGCTGTCGGGGGCGAATCGACTTGCGCACCGATTTGCCCTTGATACTATAACACATAAGAAGGTGTATCGCATTCATGTCCCAGCGCATCGTCAGCGTGTTTCCCGGCTCACTCGCCGCCCGCCATGGCATCAAGGAAGGTGAAACGCTTATTTCGATTAATCGCACGCCCGTGCTGGATCTGGTGGATTACCAGTTTCTGACGGCGCGCGCGTCCTTGGACATGCTGATTCAGGATGAGCATGGCGCAGAGCGTATTGTCCATATCCGAAAGCGAACCGAGGATCCTTTAGGCATCACGCTTGAATCCTCGCTGATGAGTTGCCCGAAGACCTGCGCTAACCACTGCATGTTTTGTTTTATCGAGCAGATGCCTCCGGGCATGCGTCCGAGTCTCTATGTGCGTGATGACGACTGGCGGCTTTCGCTCATGGCGGGCAACTTTGTGACGCTGACCAATCTGCCCTCCAGAGAGATGGAACGCATGATCGAACGCAAGGCCAGTCCGCTCTATATTTCCGTACACACGACAAACGGCGAGCTGCGCAAGCGGATGCTCAGCCACGTTCACGCAGACCGCATCATGGAGCACCTTCGGCGCTTTGCGGATAACGGTATGAGCTTCCATTGCCAGATTGTGCTGTGCCCCGGAATCAATGACGGAGAAGAGCTCGACAGATCGCTTTCCGATCTCGCTTCGCTCGCTCCGCATGCGCTGACCTGCGCGCTGGTTCCCGTAGGACTGACCAAATACCGCGAGCATCTCGCCCCCCTTCGCCCGTATACGAAAGAGGAAGCCGCGCAGGTTATCCATCAGGCGGAGGCGTTCCAGCAGATCATGCTTCAAAAACATGGAACGCGTTTTGTTTTCCCATCTGATGAGTTTTATCAGATTTCCGATCTACCCCTGCCCGACGTGGATAGTTATGAGGATTTCCCGCAATTTGAAAACGGTGTGGGACTGTTGGCGCGGCTCAAGGATGAGTTTGAAACCGCGCTGCGCCTTGATCCCGATAACGGAAGTGCCGTTCCCCGCAGGGTGATTATGGCAACCGGCACGTCTGTCGCACCGTTTATGCAGGAGCTCGTTTCATCGCATCCCGTCAGCGGCGTACAAATTACTGTCAAACCCATCGTCAACCGCTTTTTCGGTGAGACAGTCACCGTCTCCGGCCTGATTACAGGACAGGATCTCGTGGCGCAGCTGCGCGGCGAGGAAGCGGACGAAATACTGATCACACAGTGCATGCTCCGCGAGGGCGAGGATATCTTCCTTGACGATATGACGCTGGAGCAGGCGCAAAGCGCATTGGGCATTCGGATCACGCCCGTCCCAGACGACGGCGCGGAGCTGCTCTATGCCCTGCGCGGAACGGAGGAATAAACATGGCAAGGCCCTTAGTTGCCGTCGTCGGCAGACCGAACGTCGGCAAATCCACTTTCTTTAACAAAATCGCGGGCAAGCGGATTTCCATCGTCGAAGATACGCCCGGCGTGACGCGAGATCGTATCTACGCGGACTGCGAATGGCTCAATCACAAGTTCACGCTCATCGACACCGGCGGTATCGAGCCGAAAACGGACGACATCCTGCTCAAGCAGATGCGCCGTCAGGCAGAGGTCGCCATCGATACCTGCGATGTGATTCTCTTTTTTACCGACGGACGCGCCGGTTTGACCGCAGACGATGAGGATGTGGCGACCATGCTGCGCAAGAGCCGCAAGCCGGTGATTCTGGTGGTCAACAAGGTTGACTATCAGGATATGAACGATACCATTTACGATTTCTATGCGCTGGGTCTCGGCGATCCGATCGCCATCTCCTCGACCAATATGCTCGGTCTCGGCGATCTGCTGGATGAAATGGTCAAGCATTTCCCGCAAGATGCCGATACCGCCGAGGACGAGGAAAAAACCATCCATATCGCCGTGGTTGGCAGACCAAACGTCGGCAAATCCAGTCTCGTTAATCGCATTCTGGGTCAGGAGCGCTCCATGGTCTCCGACATTGCCGGTACAACGCGAGACGCCATTGATACTGCGTTCGTGCGCGACGGTCAGCGCTACAACATCATTGATACCGCCGGCATCCGTCGCAAGCGCGCCATCGAAGAGGAGTCCATCGAGCGTTACAGTATCGTGCGCGCGCTGGCAGCCATTCGCCGCTGTGACGTCGCGCTGATTGTCATCAATGCCGAAGACGGCGTCACCGAGCAGGATACAAAGGTTGCAGGCTATGTCCACGAGGAAGGAAAGGCTGCCGTTATCGTGGTCAACAAATGGGATGCAGTCGAAAAAGACACCAACACCATGGACGCCTACCGCAAACAGGTGCTCGAAGATCTCAAGTTCATGGATTATGCGCCGGTGCTCTTTATTTCTGCGCTGACCGGTCAGCGCGTGGTCAAGGTACTCGATAGCGTAAAATCCGTCTACGAACAGACTGCGCGCCGCATCACGACGGGTCTTCTTAACGATATTCTCGCCGACGCAACTGCCGCGCTTCAGCCGCCGATTTCAAGCGGCCGCAGATTGAAGATTTATTACGCAACACAACAGAGCACATGTCCACCGACTTTTGTCTTTTTCGTCAACGATGAGAAGCTCATGCATTTTGCGTATCAGCGCTACCTTGAAAATCAGTTCCGTAAATCTTTCGGCTTTGAAGGAACGCCTCTTCGCTTTATTCTGCGTGAGAAGAATCAAAAGGAGAACTAACGTATGCTTACCATGATCCTTACCCTTGTCATCGGCTATTTGTTGGGTAGTATTTCCACCGGCGTTCTCCTTTCCAAGGCGTTCGCTCAAACCGATATTCGCAGTTCCGGCAGCGGTAACGCCGGCACGACCAATATGCTACGCGTCCTGGGTCGCAAACTGGCGCTTTTGACCTTTCTGGGCGACATGCTCAAGGGCGTTATTGCGGTGCTTCTCGGAAAGCTGCTCGTGGGCGGACATCTGGGCGGTGTGCTTGGCGTAGTTGGCGCTGTTCTCGGTCACAACTACCCCATCTTCTTTGGTTTCAAGGGAGGAAAGGGCATTGCAACCGGTTTTGGCAGCCTGCTTTTCGTTTTTCCGCTGCAAACGCTCGCTGCCTTCGCGGTTTTTCTGATTCTTGTCTATCTGACGCATTATGTTTCCGTTGGCTCCATTGCAGCTGCTTTTACCCTGCCGCTCTTTGTACTTCTTACCGTTCCGGGCGAACCGATGGTGGGATTGTGCGTATTTTTCGTTGGCGCATTGGTCATCTGGCGGCATCGGGCGAACATTGTGCGTTTGGTGCAGCGCAAGGAAAATCAGCTGGATTTCAGTACGCTCACTAAAAAGAAAAACGCTTGATTCATTGAAGCTGTCGGGAGAAAAAACGTCCGTGTTTAAGAGACGAACTTTAGCCAAAGGGATTTCTTAAATCGATCGTTTTTCTCCGGACAGCTTCTTTTTATACCTTCTTCTTTTTTAGTCTTTGGCTGAGCCCGGCGCGCTTCACTTTCGAAGCGTCTTTTTTGTAAGCTGCTTGGCGTTTGCTATGCTTTTTGCATGATTGGTTTATGGCGTACGAAAAGAGCTACCTATCCGAAGGCAGCCCGATGTAGAATTACGATTCAATCGTGTCGATGACGCCCTCGCCGGCGTCGATGGGTCTTCTTCTGGTTGGCAGGCAGATCACCTGACCGGCGACAAAGTCGCTGGGGAGCAGATTGGGATTGAGCCGAAGCAGCTGTTCGACGTTCGTACCGTTCAGTTCGGCGATTTCCTCAAGCGTATCGCCTTCCTGCATGCGATAGACAGGGCCGCCGTTTTCGCAAAGGCCGCGATCTCCGCTCGGCGGCACACAGAGCACATCCCCAGGACGCAGCGCCGTCAGCCGGATATCCTCATTATACTCGCGAAGCGCACGCAAAGAGACGTTGGAGGCCAGCATAACATCGACCACGCTCTGCCCCTGCGCGACCGTGTAGGCCGAAGAGCCGATCGGGCAGGAACGTCCTTCGCCATTTGGAATACAGAGAATGTCGCCAACCATCAACCTTCCGGCTGCGATATTGGGGTTGGCATTCATCAGCGTCCGAACGGAAATCCCAAAGTTTCTGGCGATTAGATAAAAGCTGTCGCCGCGCTGTACGCGATAGGTCTGGCTTCCGCTTTCGCAGCCTGCCTGATCCATCTCCAGCGCAGTTTGGTTGATCAGCTCGTCTGTGATCGTCAAATTTGAATTCTCCATCAAAAACAGCCCCTTTCGACGTTCTGCTTTCAGCATATGCGCCAAGGGGCTGTTTGTGAACGGTCAAATCAATCCAGCGCGTTTCCTTCGCTGTCAAAAAGCGGAAGCTTTTCCAGATAAATCAAATCCTCGCGCTGCTGGGCGTCGCCTTCGGCCAGTATGGCCATGCGGCCGCATATCTCGCCGCCTGCTTTGAGAACCAGCTCCTCGAGCGCGCGCAGGGATTCGCCGGTGGAAATAACGTCATCTACGATCAGAATCCGCTTTCCGCGCATAAGCGCAGCATCCTCGCCATCCAGATACAGCTTCTGCACATGGTCGGTGGTGATGGAGCGAACTTCAACGCCGAAGACATCCTTCATATACAGCTTTGCGCCCTTGCGAGCCAGCATCCATTTTTTAGCGCCGCTCTGATGTGCCATCGCGTAGGCCAGCGGAATGCCCTTGCTCTCGGCGGTGATCAGGTAGTCAAACGGCGGAGCTTTTTTCAGCAGCTCGGCAGCGCATGCCTCGGTCAATTCACAGTCTCCAAAGATTACAAATGCGCCGATCTGAAGCTTTTCATTGAGCGGACACAGCGGCAGATCTCGTTCGCAGCCGGCGATTGTCATATGATAATGCGTCTTCATGGTTCTCCCTCTTTCGCTTTTACGATTTCATTGCCAAGATACACTTAATTTAATTATACTCCGATTGAAAAACTTGTCAATGAATCTATGTCGATTCGTAAAATGCAAGCACTTTTTTGATCGGGTCAGCGTTGCGGGCTTGTACTTTGAGCCCGAATATGGTATATTCTGCTTGTACTTGTTTAGAAAGGAACGATATCATGGTACGCATCGCCAGATTTGAAAAGGTTTCCCTTGAACGCTTTGTCTCGGATTGGCTTTCCACCTTTCCGCAGCAGACGATAGAGCAAGCCGTATTGGCCTATGAACACATTCAGCTTCCTGTGCGCGCAACTGCCGGTTCCGCAGGCTACGATTTTTTTACGCCTGTTGGCTTTGAGCTTCCGTCCGGCGGCACGATTAAAATTCCCACAGGTGTTCGCGCGATCATCGAAGAAGGCTGGGTGCTCACCCTTTATCCGCGCAGCGGATTAGGCTTTAAATATCGCTTTCAGTTGGACAACACGGTTGGCGTGATCGACAGCGATTATGCTTATTCCGAAAATGAAGGACACATCTTCCTAAAGCTGACGAACGATAACCGAGAAGGCAAGGGGCTGCGCCTTCCCGCCGGAACTGCCTTTGCGCAGGGCGTATTCCTTCCCTTCGGCATCACCGTTGATGATGAGGCGAAGGGGGTACGCAATGGCGGCTTTGGCTCTACCACCCGCGCATAAGGAGGAGCAATGAGCTTTTCTTCGATGTATGATTCTTCAAACACTATGACGGAAGATATGCTTCTTGCTCAGGCAGGCGCTTTGATGGACGGCGTATCGCATCCGATTGCTAACCTCGCCAATCTTGCCGCGCTGCTTTGGCAGAGCCTTCCGGAGATCAACTGGTGCGGCTTTTACTTAATGGATCACGGCGTTCTCATGCTTGGACCGTTTTGCGGATTGCCCGCCTGCATAGAGATTCCCCTCTCCTGCGGCGTATGCGGTACAGCTGCGGCAAACGATTGTGTGCAGCGCATCCCTAACGTCCATGAGTTTCCCGGTCATATCGCATGCGACAGCGCATCCAATTCCGAAATCGTCCTCCCGATTCATTTT